>NZ_QTZO01000012.1 GCF_004025585.1 Pseudodesulfovibrio sp. S3 | reverse complement strand
CCCCTCCTCTTCCGAAACTTTGTGTAGCCCGCCGTTGGCGGGAAGAAATTGGTACTTCATTTTCAAACACACACTAGCGGATATTTACTCACAGACAATATTGTAGTACAAATATTTTATTACCATAACAGGAGATTTTGAGTGGGTGTCCTATTAACCGCTATGCTGATTGGCCTCATCCCCGCCTTCATTGCTCGTTCCAAAGGCAGGTCCATGGGTGCTTGGTGGATTTATGGAACTCTTCTGTTCATCATCGCTCTACCGCACTCAATCTTCATGAAAAATTACAGTACAATTAATGGTAAGCCAAACATTCGTCCTTGTGGCAATCCAGAATGCCACCGATTCCTAACAGGTGATCAGACAGAATGCTGGTGTGGATGGCACACATCTCTGCCTTCCGAACGGACACCCGCTCGCGACGAAGATGAATTTGCGACATGCCTTAAGTGCGGTCACAATCAATACGCTCACTTGCGAATATGCCAAGAATGCCGCTACGACAGGCAACTTGATCCCCAAAAGCTATACTCCAATGAAAGGGAATGCCCTTTCTGCGCTGAATTAATCAAGAAAAAGGCCGTCAAGTGCAAGCATTGCGGTTCAGAAATAGAGCCCTTTCCCGAAGCAGTCCCTCCTCAACCCCCAGAACCCGAATCATTGGGTAACGAAGTGTTGGATGCTCGCGCTCGACTCGCCGCCAATGCAAAAAAACCTAGGTGATCAACCCAAAGGCGCTCCATCTTTGGGGCGTCCCCGCCCCAAACAGCGGCTCTCTTCCCCCGACCCCCTGAGGCTTGGAAGAGTGGGTCAGATGTGCATTTTCCGAGGGGTCGGCAGACCGCAGCGTAGTCCCTCTACGTGAGGATCTGACGGCCCCTCGGAAAATGTGCAGATGGCCCGCTATCCCAAGCCGCCACTCCCGGATTCTGAACAAATAAAAAAGGCCCTGCGCCGAAGCGCAGGGCCTTTTTTATTTGTTCAGAATCCGGGACTACCAGGTGTCGCCGCCGAATGCATCTCCGCCCAAGCCAAAATCGGCTTCGGGTTCGCCGCCGACCTGCGGGCCGGAGGACATGCCTGCGTCGGCAGGTGCGGCAGCGCCGTCACCGGCAACACCGGCAACCACGACGCCCTGGCTCTTGACCTTGTCGACTTCCGCCATCAGGTCGTTGAGCTTCTTGGTCATCTCGTCGAGCTTGGAAGAGGCCACGGCGACTTTCTGTTCGCCGGCAGCATTCTGTGCGTCGATGGTTTTGACCTTGGCTTCCAGGGGACTGATCTTGGCAGCCAGTTCAGCCTTCTCGGCAGTCAGTTTTTCAACTTCGGCCTTGAGGGCGGCGTTGTCAGCCTTCATGGCGGCCAGGATGTTCAGGACAGCCTGGGCGCGGACAGCCTCACCTTCGGGCAGGGCTTCGATCTTGACCTGGTTGCCCAGCTTGGCGATGTCGCCTTCAGCGTAGGCGGTCAGACCGGGTTCCTGTTCGTAGATCCAGGCCTTGGACAGAGCCTGCGCCACCGGAGCGACGTCAGCGTCCAGAGTTTCAGCCTGGGTGATGTAAGCCAGCATATCGAGCTGAGTCTGGTCAGCGGCTTCGCCGCGCAGAACAGACACGAAAGCGTTCATTGGGAATACCTTTGCTTCAGCCATGTGATGCCTCCTTAACTAAGTAAGCTTCTATTGTATGTTCACCCAGGCGACTATTTGTCGGCGCCCATGGGGATGCGGCCAATCTTCTTGGCATAGGACAGAGCCACAGTACGGTATACCAGGTGGCCCAGCTTGGACCACGGCAGGTATGCGAGCATCATGAACACAGCGATCAGATGCACGTAGTAGATCGGGTAAGCCAGGATTGCCACGTCGAGAACGCGGAACACCAAGGCGCCGATACCGGTCAGGAAGATGGTCCAAATCAGGGTGATCAGGTACCAGTCATACCAGCTGGAGGACTGCTTGGCCTGATCCAGGTTCACACGACGTTTGGTCAGGGCCATGAGACCGTAGACACCCAGGCCCGCGCCAACCAGGGCGAGAAGCTTGATCGGGTGATAGAACGGCATGGGGGTGTGACCGATGGCGGAGACAATGTTTCCAAGGCTGTGGAAGCCCAGGAAGTTCAAGGCCCAGCCACCCCAGTGACCGGCAGCGACCACGCCGGTGACGATCATCAGGGCGATAAAGGCAAACATCAGCCAGCGGTGGCCGGTGGCGCGTTTGATGTCCAGTTCGTCGGCATCTTCGTCGTTGCAATCCAGGAACTGGGTGTGCTGCAGGATCTCGTACTTGACCGTGTCGATCAGGCAGGAGATGAAGCAGGGCTCATTCTTGCGGCCCACGATGAAGGTCTTGGGCTGTGCATCAAAAGCCTTGAGCATGTTGCGGACGCCTGCAAAGAAGCCCCACAGCATGAACAGGAACACCAGTATGAAGACCGGGTCGATGGTATAGTCGCCGGGGAACAGGCCGCCAAAGGCAATGATGCCGTCCGCAGCGGGTTTCCAGGCGTGATCCACGAACTCGAACCTGGGCAGGAAGGAACCGAGCTTGCCTGCCATGATGACCCAGATGAGCCCGTAGAGGAGCGCCGGAACGGCGGCCAGGGGCAGCATCCCGCTGGAGCTGGACATCAGCTTGCCGATGATCGGCAGCGGAGCCAGGTTGCGGTAGGCCATGTTGCGCAGGGCGGACAAAAGGTCGCCCGGCTTGGCGCCACGGGGGCAAAGGTCGGAACAGGTGCCGCAGTTGTGGCACAGCCAGATGTCGATATCGTTAACCAGGCGATCCTTGAGGCCCCACTGAGCCCAGACCATCTCTTTGCGAGGGTACGGGTTGTCAGCCGGGGACAGGGGACACACGACCGAGCATGTGGCGCACTGGTAGCATTTTTTCAGGGAGTCGCCGCCTACGGCCTGCAACTCTTTCACGAACTTAAGGTCCGGTTGTACCTTGACGGTATTAGACATGCCGTACCTCCTAGTAACCCTTGAACGGGTTGGGGCCAAAGTTTGTGACGATGTTATCGACAAACTCGTCGATCATGGCCGGAACCTGATCGTACATGTCGATAGAAACCTCGTACTGCTCAACACGCTCAGGCTCGACACCGAGACGTCCGAGGGACTCAGCAATGTTTTCCTTGCGGCGGTTGCACAGTTCCGAGCCCTTGACGAAGTGACACTGATAGTCGTCACCGAACTTGCAGCCGAGCATCATCACGCCGTCAACACCCTTGGACATGGCGTCAGCCACCCAGATGGCGTTGACCGAACCGAGACAACGGACGGGCAGGAAGCGGACATACGGGGACCAGGACTTGCCGCGCATGGCAGCCATATCCAGGGCCGGGTAGGCGTCGTTCTCGCAGACCAGGACGATGATGCGGGGACCGCCTGCTTCCAGGGTGTCGGGAACCTTGACTTCCTTGATGGCCTGACCGATCTGGTTGATGCCGTAGTTGGAGAAGGAGATGACGCGTTCCGGACAGGCACCCATGCAGGTACCGCAACGGCGGCAGCGGGTGGGGTTCGGAAGCGGCGTACCCTTCTCGTCATCATCCAGGGCGCCGAACGGGCATTCCTCGGTGCAGCGTTTGCACTGGGTGCAGCGCATGAAGTTGAACTCGGGGAAGCTCAGGTCGCCGGAGCGGGGATGCACGGACATGCCCCGGTTGGCGGATTCGATGCACTGGATGGCTTTCAGCGTGGCACCGGCTGCATCCTCTGCGGCAAGACCGAGGCCCATGGGCTGACGCACGCAACCGGCGGCGTAGACGCCCGTGCGGCGGGTCTCGTAGGGGAAGCAGATGTAGTTGGAATCGGCAAACCCGTCGAACAGCTCAAGGTCCGGGAAAGCCGGGCCCTGGCGGTAGACGAAGTTCATGACCGGGTCGGAAGCGGTGGTCGGGACAATGGCGGTCGGTACGACGACCATGTCGGCAACCAGCTCGACGTCGGCACCCAACAGGGTGTTCTTGGCCTTGATGACCACGGCGGAACCGGCCTGGGATACTTCCGTAACCGTGCCCTTGGT
Source organism: Pseudodesulfovibrio sp. S3 (assembly GCF_004025585.1). NCBI lineage: Bacteria > Pseudomonadati > Thermodesulfobacteriota > Desulfovibrionia > Desulfovibrionales > Desulfovibrionaceae > Pseudodesulfovibrio > Pseudodesulfovibrio sp. S3. The sequence goes on along the minus strand of NZ_QTZO01000012.1, from coordinate 86,715 downwards.
CAGCATGACGCCCGGATCATCCTGGGCTGCCTGATAGTATTTCTCGTTGATGCCGGGGACCATCATGTGATCGTAGATCACGTAGGCCACGGCGTCGGGTGCGAGTTCGCGCACGTAGTTGGCCTGCTTCAAAGCGATCAGGGAGGTCAACTCGGAGCTGTAGGCCAGATGCTTGGCGGATTCCTTGTCTTCGTACGTGAAGACTTCGCATTCCTCGTCCGCGCCTTCCTTGGTATCATCACAGGGCAGGTCTTCAGGGGCATCGCAGGCTTCGCCGCAGGCACCGTACTCGACGCCCTTCATGAGCAGGGAAGTATCGACGATGAAGGCCACGGAAGACGGGGTCTTGCCTTCAGCGGTCTTGATGCCGCCGTTGGCAGCCATCTTCTCGAGCTCGGCAGTGGTAACCACGTTCTTGATGGAACCGTAGCCCAGGGGAGCCAGGAACTTGGCGTTGCCCGGCACCCAGCCGGAAGCCATGACCACGGCGCCGATCTCGTACTCGGCACCACCGACAGTCGCCTTGTACTGAGCCGGAGCACCGGCCAGGGCCTCAACCGTAGATCCGGTGACGACCTTGATCTTGTCGTTGGCCTCGACCTTGGAAATCAGGTCGGCCACGTCGATCAGCTGTTCGCGGTCACTGTAGGGAGCGCCCAGCGGGAAGGACTTGTACATGTCGGCAGCCTTGCCGCCAAGTTTCTCGTCCTTCTCGACCAAGACCACGGAGTAGCCGAGGCTGGCTGCGTTCAGGGCCGCATTCAGGCCGGTATAACCGCCGCCCACGACCATTATTGTCTTGAAGACATTGGGCAGTTCCGGTGTGGGGATCCTGCTGTTGATCAGTTTGATGATTCCCATGTTGCAGTAATCCTTGGCGATGACTTCCATCTGACCAGGGAACTGGGGATCTTCCTGGTAGGACCACACGCACTGCTCACGCAGAGACACGCGTTCCACCTGGACTTTGTCGCCGAACTTGAACACGTCCCACTTGGCGCGGGGGGAACAGGCGCAGCACACCACGCCGTCCAGTCCGTTTTCAGCGATGTCGGCCTCTATCATGGCCTTGCCTTCCGGGCTGCAAAGCACCGGATTGGATTTGGCCACGGCAACACTGGCGGAGTGTTTGCCGCTGGCAGTGAAAGCTGCCAGCGCGTCAACATCGATGTTGGCACCGATGTCGCAACCGCCACAGATATATACTCCAAGCTTTTCAGCCATTGGTTACCTCCCTACCACGGTTTGAATCGCCTTCAGCGCGGCAGCAGTGCCGGACTGGGCGGTCTTCATGACGTCAAGGGGCTGCTTGGCGCAACCGGCAGCGATGATGCCTTCGCCGTCAATGACAAAACCGTCAGCGTCGATGGAGCCGGCCGGAACCTGAAGACCAGCGATGCTGGGCTCCATGCCGGTGGCCAGAACGACCATGTCGTACTTCTCGTCGGTTTTGATACCGGTGAGCGCATTTTCGACAGTGAGAATCGGGTTGCCATTTGCGTCCTCGACGATGTCTGCGACCTTACCCTTGACCAGGCTGAGTTTGTCGTCAGTCTCGGTGATGGACTTGAACTTGTCATAACGACCGGGGGTGCGCAGATCAATATAGTAGATCGTGGCGCTGGCGTCGGAACGTTCCCGGATGTAGCGGACATGCTTGAGTGATGCCATGCAGCAGATGTAGGAGCAGTAGTTCAAATGATTCTGATCACGGGAACCGGCACACTGGACAAAGGCGATCTTCTTGGGCTCTGCGCCGTCGGAAGGCCGCTGGATTTTGCCGTTGGTGGGACCGTTCGGCGCACACAAACGCTCAAACTGCATATTGGTGACCACGTTTTTCAACGTGCCGCCGCCAAGATTGGTCAGCTTTTTGATGTCGTACGGCTTCCATCCGGTGGCCACGACAATGGCGCCCACGGCCAAGTCGATGGTCTTGGGAGCATCGTCCAGGTTCACGGCATCGTACGGGCAGGCGTCCTTGATGGCGGCCAACTCTGATTCGGATGCGTTCTGGGCGTCGACAACGTAGCGCATGGGAAACATGAAAGGATGGGTCTTGTACGCCAGGCTGCGTGAGCCGGTGCCAAAATCGAATTCGGATTCGACTTTCTTGGACGTGGCTTTCTCACACTCGCCGCAGGCTGTACATTTTTCGTTCACGAAGCGGGGACGCTGCGTGATCTTCACGTCGTAGTTGCCGGCGGAACCGGAAACGGACGCTACATCGGCCATGGTGATGACCTTGACGTTAGGGTTGTTTTTGATGCGCTGGAACTGAATCTCCAAACCACAGGACGGAGGGCACAGCTTGGGGAAATACTGATTCAGCTGTGCAACCCGACCCCCGATGTAGGGATTGGTTTCAACGATGTACACCTCGTAGCCGATTTCGGCAGCTTCGAGGGCGGCGGTGATTCCTGCGAACCCCCCGCCTACAACGAGAATACTATTATTCGACATTCTCTTAACTCCTCCCGAATAAAGTTGAGGCTCAAGCCAAAAAATGGCCTAAATCAGGACCGGGAGCCCGTTCCCGGCCCGGATTCAGACCATTTTAGCCCCGGAATCTTAAAAGTGTCCGCGGGCCGGGGGCCCGCGGACACGGGATGATCATTACCTAAGCTTAGGCGTCGGGGATGATCTTGACGTAAGGCTTCTTGAAGATAGTCGTCACGCCGGTGGCCGGATCGTAGGTGGAGTTACAGAAGCACTTCCACTTGGAATCGTCCAGGCCCATGAAGTCGCCGCGGTAGTAGAAGCCCGGGTAACGGGATTCTTCGCGGAACTCGATGTGCTGCATGTGCAGGCGGACGGTCCAGAGGCGGTGGAACTGTTCCCAGCAGCGCATCAGTTCGTGGAGGTCACGAGCTGCCAGCTTGTGGGAGTCTTCTTCCATCATGCCGAGCAGCCAGAAACCGGTGTTCAGCAGAGCCTTGGAGGTCATGTACAGGGTAGCAACACCACCACCGTATTCATCGGTGCACTTAACAAGGCGCATCATGAAGTTGTGGGGAGTGATGTAAGCGGGGTTGACAACAGGATCGGTGGAACCGTTCTTGTTGGCTTCGTAGGTGTACCAGGGCTGGTAGATCTCTTTGGCGAGGTCAGCAGCGGTTTCCTTCAGAGTGGGGGTGAAGTCCTTGTGGTCGACAACCCAACGGACCATCTGCTTGCCGACGATGCGGCCTTCAGCATGGGAACCGGAGGAGAACTTGTGACCGGAGGCGCCGACACCATCAGCACAGGACCAGAGGCCGTTGACGGTGGTCATACGGTTGTAGACCTTGCCGTTGTCAGCTCTGACCTTGTAGGATTCGGGAACCCATTCTTCATCCGGGCCGGAGCACCAGATACCGCAGCAACCGGAGTGGGAGCCGAGGAGGTAAGGTTCGGTGGGCATGATCTCGGAACCGCGATCCTCAGGAGCGCAGTTGGTGGCAGCCCACAGGTTGGCCTGGCCAACACACATGTCGAGGAAGTCTTCCCAAGCCTCAGACTCGAGGTGCTTCCATTCGGGACCGGACAGGTCGCCGCCGACGGTGTTCAGCAGGGCAGTCTTGGTGTCCATGAAGATCGGGCCGCGGCCTTCACGCATTTCACGGAGCATCATGTGGTTACGCAGGCAGGTGGGGATGATGTGACCCTTGGCGTAGCCGCGATCCTCGTAAGGCTTCAGCATGGCGCGGTTGGTCTCGCAGTAATCTTCACCCTTGTAGTTGGTGGCTTTGGCCTTGAAGAGGAGGAACCATGCGCCGACCGGACCGTAACCGTCTTTGAAACGGGCGGGGACGAAGCGGTTTTCCATCATGGTCATTTCGCCGCCAACTTGGGCAACCATGGTATAGGTGGAACCTGCGTTCCAAACGGGGTACCAAGCGCGACCCATGCCCTCACCAGTGGAGCGGGGACGGTACACGTTAACAGCACCACCACAAGCGACAACAGCGGCGTTGCACTTGTACAGGTAGACTTTATTCTCACGAGTGGAGAAACCGACAGCGCCGGCGATGCGGTTGGGCTGATTGGCGTCCAGCAGCATCTTTACGATGAACACGCGCTCAACGTAGCGGTCTTCACCAATGGCGTTCTTGGCGGCTTCAGCAACGATGCACTTGTAGGACTCACCGTTGATCATGATCTGCCAGCGGCCGGAACGAACCGGAGCGTCGCCGTTGCGGATGGCCAGGCCTTCTGCCTTGGCTTTGGCGCCGTCGAGGTTCTTGCCGTCTTTCTTGACCCAAATGGGGAGGCCCCATTCTTCGAAGAGGTGGACGGAATCATCAACGTGGCGGCCCAGGTCGAAGATCAAGTCTTCGCGGACGATGCCCATCAGGTCGGTACGGACCATGCGGACGTAATCGTCGACATCGTTGTCGCCGCAGTAGGTGTTGATGGCGGACAGACCCTGTGCAACAGCACCACCGCGTTCGATGGCAGCTTTGTCCACGAGTTCCAGGGTGATGGAAGGATCAACTTTCTGGATCCAGCGCATGGCTTCAAAAGCGGCACCGCAGTTACCCATGCCGCCGCCGACCATCAGGATATCAACGCTTTTTTCGATGATTTCCGGCTCGGCGAGAGCAACACCTTTGGAAGCTTCTTTCATAGGAAGCAGAGGCATAATATTACTCCTAGTATTTAACGTGATTCAAGCAGTCTAATCAGACAAAAAAACGCGAACCGGCACTAGACCAGGTTGGCGTAGTCTTCCATCTTCCACTCTTTCTTCAGGTCAGCTTCAGTAACTGGAGCTTCTTCCATGGCGGTAGCCTTCGGGGCGACCAGCTCGGTTTCGGTGAACAGGAGTTCGGATTCCAGATCGCCGGGTTCGGGCTTGCCTTCGAAGGGCTTGATGGAGCCTTCAGCAGTGGTACGGATGGGGAACTTGAAGCGTTTCACGCTGCCATTACGGAATTTGATGGTCCACATGATATCTTCAGCGGAGCGCATCGGGATGGAGGTACCACCCATGGGGGCGAAGTCGGCGTACGGGCGGGCTTCAATAGCGCCCTGGGGGCAAATCTTCACGCAGGAATAACATTCCCAGCACGCAGACGGTTCCTGGTTGTAAGCCTTCATTTCGGCGGGATCCAGGATCATCAGATCGTTAGGGCAAATGTACATGCAAGCGGTCTTTTCGCCACCCTTGCAGCCGTCACATTTTTCCGGGTTAACAAAGGTCGGCATAACTTCTCCTCCTAAATAGGGTTTTATTATTCACAATAACCGACATCCTCTACCTAAACAAAAATCGCCTCCCGACAAGCGGGCGGAATTTGGGAATTAGCAAGACGGAACAACCTTGTCAACGTGAAAGTGAATTTTTGAACAAGCGTATTTCGCCAAGCCTGGCTCTGGCTTCTGGGGCACTGTCCGCAAACCTAATGCCTATCCTCATTCCCACCCGAAAAGGCTGGCTGACGTCGCAGTGAGTGTTCCCATCTTAAACTTCCCAATTTTTAGTGCAAACAAACAGGCAATTGCAAGTCTTTTTTCCCCTGGAACAACCGAATAAAACCCTGCCCTGCAACTAGTTGGAATAGCGGCATTAATCCCTGGCTTTGCTGTTGATTTCTCTAGACTTTTTTATGACAAAGTCTATGGCGTCAAACTGCCGCCCAATACAATAAATTTGTAAGGTGATCGCCGGAAAAAACCGCTTGACACGACTTTCACAAACGTACAATAAAGGCGAACCCTCGATATGGGAAATAATCATGGTTTATAAGCGGCTGAATCGGCACGCCATGAATTTAAGGCTATGGAATGAATGAGAAAACATTTTTTTTAGGAGGCTTAAATGTCTAACCTCGTAGCACCTCACGGTGGAAAAGGTCTCGTCTGTTGCCTGCTCAAAGGCGCTGAGCTCGAAGCTGAAATCAAAAAGGCCGCTGGCCTCAAGACTCTCGACATCTCCGATCGCGCCAAAGGCGACCTGATCATGATGGGCATCGGCGGTTTCTCTCCGCTGAACGGCTTCATGAACAAGGCCGACTGGGCCGGCGTTTGTGAAAAGTTCCTGATGGCCGATGGCACCTTCTGGCCCATCCCGGTCACTCTGGACACCAATGACGAAGACGTCAAGGTCGGTGACGAAGTCGCTCTGAAGGCCAAAGACGGCACCGTCTACGCCACCATGAAGATCGAAGAAAAATACGAGATGACCGAAGCCGACAAGAAGTGGGAATGCGAACTCGTCTACAAGGGCGAAGGCGAAGACTCCGCTGACGACAAGTTCTGGACCGTTGCCATGGAAGATCATCCCGGCGTCCAGATGGTCATGGCCCAGGGCAAGTACAACCTGGCCGGCCCGGTCAAGGTCCTGTCCGAAGGCGACTACGCCAAGCGTTTCCCCGGTGTCTACCTGACCCCCGCCCAGATCCGTGCCGAGATGGAAAAGCGTGGCTGGTCCAACGTTGCCGCCCTGCAGCTGCGTAACCCCATGCACCGCTCCCACGAATACCTGGCCAAGATCGCTGTCGAAGTTTGCGACGGCGTCGTGATCCACTCCCTGATCGGCAACCTGAAGCCCGGCGACATCCCGGGTGACGTCCGCATCGAGTGCATCCAGATCCTGATCGACAACTACTTCGTTCCCGAGAACGTCATCAACGCCGGTTACCCCCTGGACATGCGTTATGCCGGTCCCCGCGAAGGCCTCATCCACGCCACCTTCCGTCAGAACTACGGCATCAACAACATGCTGATCGGTCGTGACCACGCTGGCGTCGGTGACTTCTACGGCCTGTTCGAGGCTCAGGACATCTTCAAGAAGATCCCCTACCAGGACGGCTGCACCGCCGAGCCCGGCAAGGCCCTGCTCTGCCGCAACATGAACATCGACTGGACCTTCTACTGCTACAAGTGCGACGGCATGGCTTCCATGCGCACTTGCCCGCACACCAAGGAAGACCGCGTCATCCTGTCCGGCACCAAGCTGCGTAAGGCCCTGTCCGATGGCGAAGACGTCGTCGATCACTTTGGTCGTGACGAAGTCCTCGTCCGCCTGCGCGCCTACTACGCAAGCCTGACCGAAAAGGTCGAGGTCAAGATGCAGAAGGCCGCTTCCGGCTCCGCAATGAAATAGTTTGCTGCCGGTCGGCTTTAGCTGACCATTCCAAGGGGAGGTTGCTCACGCAGCCTCCCCTTTTCATGTGTCAGATGAAGGCTGCCGGACCCGGCTTGGGAAAGCGGCACATCTGCACATTTTTCGGGCTTTGCCCAATCCTCACCGTAGCCAGGCTACGCCTCCGGTTGGGCTGCGTCCGAGAAAATGCACATCTGCACCACTCTCCCAAGCCTCGCGCCGACGGAGAGGAAGAGCCGCTGTTTGGGGCGTGCCGCCCCAAAGTCGCTTGCGTAAGGAGTAAGGAATATTCGTGGTTGATTTCGTTGTGCTTTTGCCGCAAGAAATAGATCGTATGACCGACAAGACCAAAGCCATATTGCTCATGGCGGCCACAGCACTCATCTGGAGTTCCGGGGGGCTGGCCATCAAGCTTATCGAGTGGAACCCCATGGCCATTACCGGGGTTCGCAGCGGATTGGCAGCCCTTACCCTGGCTGTGCTTTTCCGCAAGCGGCTGCATTTTTGCTTTTCGCCCATCCAGTGGGGGGCGGCCATTGGGTATGCCGGGCTGCTCATCACCAATGTGGTGGCCACCAAGCTGACCACTTCGGCCAATGCCATCCTGCTGGCCTATACCGCGCCGGTCTATGTGGCCCTGCTCGCGCCGTGGCTGCTCAAGGAAAAGACGCGCAAAAGCGACTGGGTGTTCATCGGGGTGACCGTGGGCGGCATGACCCTTTTCTTCCTGGACAGGCTCTCACCCTCCGGCCTTTGGGGCAATATCATCGCCATGGGCACGGGCCTGTCCTATGCCGTCTTTACCCTGTGCATGCGGGCGCAAAAAGACGCATCCCCCGTGGAATCGGTCATCATGGGGCATGTCCTGACCGCCCTGTGCGGCCTGCCGTTCATGTTCGATGCGCTGCCTTCAGCCGAAAGCTGGATGGGATTGCTCTATCTCGGGATCCTGCAACAGGGCGTTTCGCTCGTCCTGTATACCTGGGCCATCAAGCGGCTCGGTGCGCTCGAGGCCATCCTCATCATGATGCTGGAGCCGATCTTCAACCCGATTTTCGTGGCCGTGGGCTACGGAGAATTCCCCGGTCTGTGGGCCGTTGCCGGCGGCGTGACCGTCATCGGGGCCGTGACCCTGCGGGGCGTACTCGGTGCGCTCCGGCGGCCCCCTGCTCTGTAGAAACCGCTTTATTTTCGCCGCTCGCAAAAAAAGGGGAGCCGCCAATGTAAATCGCGGCTCCCCTTGTAGAGACAGTAAAACGAAAGGACTGTTCGTTCAGGCAAAACTATTGCTTGAGATGCCAGACGCCCTTGTCGTCACGCCAAGCCTTGGCCATGATGGATTCGCCGTCCTTCTCGTCCTTGATGACCACATCCCGGTAGACCTTGTTCTCTTCCATGTAGGGAGGGCTGGGCGTGGCGGAATAGTTGGCTCCGGTGTCCGGGTTGGTCCAGGCGGTCGACTGGTTGGACTTGCCGGTTTCAAGGGTCTTCTGAACCTGCTGTTCGTCGTGCTTTTCCCATTCGTTGCCCACGATGTAGCCCATGAGTACGCCGACACCGGCACCAACGGCTGCACCGAGCAGTTTGTTGTTGAAAGTCAGGGCACCGATGGTTGCTCCGGCCAGGCCGCCGACCGTCGCACTCTGCTGGGCCTTACCCGCACAACCGTATCCGGCGGCGAGAAAACACACCAACAATGCTGCAATCAAAATCTTTTTCATTGTGATCCTCCATTCTATTTCAAGAGGTTGGTTTCACGGATGTGTCCGTAAGGAATCAAATTTCATGGGCCATGCCTCTGTCCGAGCAGGTGGTCCGACCACTGTTCGATCCAGCAACACGCTTCTGTATAATCTGCATCTTCCGGCGGAACTTGTCCAGTCCCGACATGCTAAGTGATTCGCAGCAAAAAACCGCCACAGACGACAGATACCCAGTGCTTGCATATCGCGCTCTTTCGGGCTAGAGAAGCCTTTCCCTGTTTTTACGGGGAACCATATCATTTATAAGGAAGACGGAAAGACTATGATCAAGATCCGCAAAGACGACAGCAGTGGTCCCTCCTCGGACCGCCCGCGCAAAGATACCCGCGACTCCGGTCGCCCTCCGCGCGACAGCAATCGTGACACCTCCCGAAGCAGCGACGGACCGAGCCGTCCCCGCCGCGACGACAGCCGCGACACCTCCCGAAACAGCGACAGACCGAACCGCCCGCAACGCGAAGACAGCCGTGGACCGCGCAAATTCGAAAAGCGTGGCGGCAACCGTGACGGCCGCGACTTCTTCGGACGCAAACCCGAAAGGCCTGTCCAGGATGAAGACGCCCCGGGCAAGTCCGACTTGGTTGCCGGGCACCGCTATACCGATATTTCCGACATCGACGGCCAGATTCTGGGCCTGCTGGAAAAGCGGGCGTTCCTCATCCGCAAGGAAGGCGCATGGCGCAAATCCCGCCAGAAATCCCTGGTCGATCCCAAGCTGGAGAAATTGCTGCGCGGCTCCTTTGACCAGATGGCCGGAGATGCCGGCCTGGACGCCAAACTCTCCAAGCAGCTCTTCACACTGCTCAACCAGTTCTCCCTGGCCGACATTCGCCAGAAATTCGAAGGCGAAGGCTACAAGCTCGCCCCGCGCGTGGATCACATCAAGGCCGGCATCGCCGGTCCCCGGTCCTTCCGCTACACCCGCATGATGCTGGCCATGGCCGCCAGTTCCGGCACGCAGATAAAACTGGCCCCGGTGACCATGAACGCCCCGAACAAGGACCTGGCCAAGGCCCTGAAGCAGGTGGGCGCGCCCATCACCTGGGACGACGACTGGATCAGGAATGAAGGTGGCAAGACCCTGGAATTCGAAGGCAACATGGCTTTCGTGGGTGAAGATCCCTTCAACTTCTACATGCTGCTCTGTCTGGCCCTGGGCCATGCGGGCCGCTGCAAGTTTACCGGCAAACCGGCCCTGCAACTTCTCGACGCCTCCGCCCTGAACAAGGTGCTGCCTTCCCTGGGCGCACGCCTGGTACCCATGAACCCGAACAACCCCGGCCTGCCCGTCCGGCTCGAATGCGGCGGATTCATGGACGAAGCCGTGACCCTGCCCGGCTCCCTGGACCCGGACTTTGCAGCCGCCCTGACCCTGGCGGCCTGGTCCTTCCCCGGCGGATTGACCATACAGGGATTGACCAGCGATGCCCGCGACAGGGTGGCCGAAGCCGTCGAAGTGCTCACCGCCTGCGGCATCACCGCCAAGCTGGAAAAGGATTCGGTCACGGTATCCGACGGTGTCCCGACCATGGACCACAATCCGAGACTGCCCCTGTCCGTGCGCCTGAACTCCCTGCTCATGGCCCTGCCGATTTTAAGCGGCGGCAGCATCAACATCGAAGGTTCCTGGCCCAAAAACGACCAGGCGGACCGCGTACTCGCACAGCTCAAGGCGCTCGGCCTCAGGGTCGACGTGGCCACAGAGAACGTCTTTGCCACCATGGAAGGCGAACTGCCTGAATCCGCCGACATCACCCTGGGCAACTCCCCGGACTTCATGCCCCTGGCCCTGGCCCTGGCCCTGAAGATCGGCAACGCCCGGATTTCCGGCGCGGACAACGACGTGGCCGTGGAGCTGCTCGACCGCCTGGGCGCAAGCTACGAATTGGCGGACGACGTGATCGAGCTCAAGGCAGGCACCTTCCAGTGGGACGGCACATGGTTCAGCCCGGACCCGATCTGGTCCATGGGGTGCGCCCTTGCCGCCTACTCCGTGCCTGGCGGCATCGTGCTGGAAAACCATGGCGAGGTGACTGCAACCTGGCCCGAATTCTGGAACTTCTACAACTCCCTGCCCACCGGCGTGATGAAACCCAAGCCGGTAAGAGAGATAAAAGATGACTCACGCAAAAGAATCAAAATCCGATAAGACACGGCTCAGTAACGACGTCCCCACCCTGGAGGCGGAGGCTGCAGCCTTGACCCTGGAACGCGACAAGACCAAGCTGGCGGTACGCCAGCTCATGGAAGCCGAAGACCCCAAGAACGGCATCTACCATCACGAGGAAATCTTCCGGTTGCAGCAGGACAAACTGCGGTTGGATGTGGAAATCAAATTCCGCACCAACAAGATCAACCGGATCAACCTCGGTATTGCCGAACTGGATACTGCCGACGGTATCAAAAACGGTTTCCTGTTCTGATCCGAAACAGGACGGACACCTTGTAGGAAGAGGAATTCCCCCGCCTGGAACATGCGTGACCGGGAGTTGAGAGACCCGGACGGTTCCATCCGCACAGGCGGTTTTGAGAGAGACCCTATTGCGTATTTGAGGAGAAAGCATGGGCAAGAACATCACCCGAAAGATCATTGAAAAGCACCTCGTTTCCGGCGAAATGGTTCCCGGCAAAGAGGTGGGGCTGCGCATCGACCAGACCCTGACACAGGACGCCACCGGCACCATGGCCTGGCTGCAGTTCGAAGCCATCGGCATAGGCCGGGTGCGCACGGACCTGTCCGTCAGCTACGTGGACCACAACACGTTGCAGATGGGTTTTCGCAACCCCGACGATCACCGCTATCTCCGCACCGTGGCCGCCAAATCCGGCGCAGTCTTTTCCCCTGCCGGAACCGGCATCTGCCACCAACTGCATCTGGAGAACTTCGCCAAGCCCGGCGCAACCCTGATCGGCTCGGACTCCCACACGCCCACTGCAGGCGGCATCGGGTCCATGGCCATGGGCGCGGGCGGCCTGTCCGTGGCGCTGGCCATGGCCGGAGAAGCCTACTTCATTCCCATGCCCCAAGTGGTCAAGGTGGAGCTGACCGGTGAACTGACCGGATGGGCCCAGGGCAAGGATGTCATCCTGGAACTGCTGCGCCGACTGACCGTCAAGGGCGGCGTGGGCAAGGTCTTCGAATACGCCGGTCCCGGCGTGGCAGCACTCTCGGTGCCGGACCGCGCCACCATCACCAACATGGGTGCCGAACTGGGCGCCACCACCTCCATTTTCCCGTCCGATGAACGGACCAGGGATTTCCTGGCCAAGATGGGCCGTGCGGACGACTGGACCGAACTGGTGGCCGACGCCGATGCCGAATACGACGACGTCATCACCATCAACCTGTCCGAGCTGGAGCCCATGGTGGCCCAGCCGCACATGCCGGACCAGGTGTGCAAGGTCAAGGACCTGGCGGGCAAGAAGATCGATCAGTGCGCCATCGGCTCCTGCACCAACTCCTCTTACTCGGACATGAAGAACACCGCCCAGATTCTGTCCGGGAAAAAGACCCCGCCCGAAACCGACCTGCTCATTTCCCCCGGCTCCAAGCAGGTGCTCAAGATGCTGGCCCGCGAAGGGCTGATCGAGCCCCTGCTGGATGCGGGCGCGCGCCTGCTCGAATGTTCCTGCGGCCCGTGCATCGGCATGGGCGGCTCCCCGGTCTCGGCCGGTGTTTCGGTACGCACCTTCAACCGCAATTTCGAAGGCCGGTCCGGCACCCAGGACGGCCAGGTCTATCTGGCCTCGGCCCAGACCGCTGCCCGTCTCGCCCTTGACGGCGAGTTCACCGATCCCGCCACATGGGGTCCGGCTCCGGAGCGCGTGCATTTGCCCGAGGAAGTGCCTTCCATTCGCGACCTGTTCGTCTTTCCGACCAAAGATGCCGGGGCTGTTGAAGTCCTGCGCGGACCCAATATCGTGGCCCTGGAAGATTTCGACGCCCTGCCCAAGACCGTCGAGGCCAAGGTGCTGCTCAAGGTGGGGGACAACATCACCACCGACCACATCCTGCCCGCCGGCGCCCAGATCACGGCCCTGCGCTCCAACATCCCGGCCATCAGCCAGTACATCTTCAGCCGCGTGGACGAGGGGTTCGTGGGCCGGATGACGGAACACGGCAAAGGCGTCATCCTGGGCGGCGAGAACTACGGCCAGGGCTCCAGCCGCGAACACGCGGCCCTCGGCCCGCGCCACCTCGGCGTCAAGGCAGTGATCGTCAAATCCCTGGCCCGCATCCACCGGGCCAATCTGGTCAACTTCGGCATCCTGCCGCTGCTGCTGGTGAATCCGGCCGACTACGACAAGCTGTCCGAAGGGGCCGACCTGACCATCCCTGCAGGGGACATCACTCCCGGCGGCACTGTCGACATTCTCACCGGCGCTGGCGTAGCCATCCCGGTCATAAATGATTTGACCAAAAAGGAACTGGAGATTATCCAGGCAGGTGGCCTCCTTAACGCCGTCAGGCAAGGCCAAGAGTAACACAGGCATGGTGTTGCCTCTCCACAAAGGGAAGGCAGCCTGTCCAATACAGCTATCGGAGCAGAAATGTTAGAGATAATGCGTGAAAACGCGTCCGGCTGGATCGTCAAGATTCTTTTTGCCGTCATCATCGTCGTCTTTGTCTTTGCCTTCGGCATGTCAGGACTGAGCAACACGGGAGACCCGGTCCTGGTTTCGGTGAATGATCAGATCGTCACCCGAGCGGAATTCGACCAGGCTTACCAGCGCATGGTCGAGTCCATTGGGCGCTCCAACCCGAACGTCTCCCAGGCCCAGCTCAAGACGCCGCAATTCAAGCAGATGGTCATAGGCGAACTGATCAGCCAGAAGTTGCTTCTGGCCGAAGCCGCCAAGCTCGGCATTGCCGCCTCGGACAAGGAAGTCTTCGCTGGCATTGCGGCCCAGCCCATGTTCAAGAACGACAACGGTGCGTTCGACAAGAACGTCTACCAGGCTGTCCTCAAGCAGATCCACATGACCCCGGCCCAGTTCGAGGCCGACTACAAGCAGGAACTGACCATCGAGAAGGTCAAAATGGCCGCGACCGCCTCTGCCCAGGTTTCTCCCGAACAGGCCCGCCATATCTTTGATTGGGTCGGCGAACAGGTTCGTATCGACTACATCGAAATCACCCCCGCCGACTTCCGCAACGAAATTACCGTCAGTGACGATGAAGTGGCCGCCTATTTCCAGGCCAACGAAGACCGGTTCATGATTCCGGCCCGAGTCACCCTGCGATACATTCCCTTCACTCCCGCCGCCCTGGCCGAATACCAGAACGTGACGGATGAGGAGATCGCAGCCTACTACGCAGCCAACCAGGCATCCCTGCAACAACCGGAACAGGTCCATGCCCGCCACATCCTGGTGATGGTCAAGGATTCCGACCCGGATTCCGTCAAGGAAAACGCCAAGAAAAAGATAGAGAAAGTGCTCAAGAAGGCCCAGGCCGGTGAGGATTTCGCAGCCCTGGCCGTCGAATATTCCGAAGGCCCCAGCGGACCCCGCGGCGGCGACCTCGGCGTGTTCGGACGCGGCGCCATGGTCCCCGAATTTGAAGAGGTTGCCTTTGCCCTGAACAAGGGCGAGATTTCCGGCCTGGTCAAGACCCAGTTCGGCTGGCACATCATCAAGGTTGAGGATCGCACGGAAGCCTCTGCCAAGACCCTGGAAGATGCCAGGGACGAGCTCAAGGCCCAGATCGCCCAGGAAAAGGCTTCCGAGAAAGTCACCGAACTGCTCGACCAGGCCATGGACCGTCTGGTTTCCGGCATGACCATCGACGAAATCGCCGCCGAGGTCGGCCTCAAGGCCGTGACCACCGAGCCGATGCCCACCCAGTTCCTTGCCCAATCCTTTGGTTTAACCGCGGACGCAGCCAATGCCATTGAGACCCTGGCTCCGGGCGCTGTCCAGCAGACCCCGGCAGCCATCAACGGCGGCTACATGCTCGTGGAAAAGGTGTCCGACACTCCGCCCACCCTCATGGAACTTGACCTGGTCAAACCGACCATCGTCAACACCATCAAGGGCCAGAAAGGCGCTGTAATGGCCGAAAAAGAGGCCGAGAAAATCCTGGCTGCCCTGACCGGTCCGGACAGCGCTGCCGCAGCAAAGACCTACGCGTCCCGCATCAAGACCTCCGAACCCTTTGACCGTCAGGGCAACATACCGAATCTGGGCCAGAGCACCCCCCTGACCACGGCCGCGTTCGAGGCCAAGGACACGAGCTGGATGGAACTGGTCTACACCCTGTCCGGCGGCATCGTTGTCGCGGCACGCCTGAACGAACACATTCCTGCCTCTGACGAGACATGGAAGGAACAGAAAGAATACTGGATCGAACAGGCAAACAAGAACTACCAGCAGGAAAACCTGGCTGCATTCATGGATGACCTCAGCAAGAACGCCGAGATCGACATTGCCAGGCCCGACCTGTTGCAGTAGACGACTTGAGATAAACGACATAAACCCGGCTGCTCCATTTGGAGCAGCCGGGTTTATTTATGCCCTGAGCATACATCATCGCATATCTTCACTTTGCCAAAGCATCTTGGACGCTCGAACGCAAACGGCAGCTCTCCCCAAACCGCATGCCCTGCGATCGAAAGCCCCCTACCCCGGCATCCGCACCATGGCATAGAAACCCTGGGAATGATGCCCGTGCATGGTCTCGTACACGGTTTCTTCAAAGAGGAGAGTGTGGAAGCCGGAGAAGAGCGCCTCCATGTGGTTGCGGTCGTGATGACGCACTATGCCGCCGTCCGGCAGGTCGAAGATGCCGTAGATGCCGTGCTTCTCCTGGCCTTCCTGATACCGGTCGAGGTTGCGCTTGTCGCGGTTGAGCAGAAAATCGTTGACGTAGAGCAGACCGCCGGGACAGAGCACGCGCTTGAGCTCAAGCAGGGCCTCGGCCTGGCCCCGGGTTTCCGGCATGCAGGTCAGCACGCCGAGCATGATGGCCGCGTCAAAGACGTTGTCTTCATAGGGCAACGGGCCGCCGGGGTAGACGGCCAGGTCAAGCTCGGGATGCTCAGCCCGGCCTCGCTCGATCAGGGATGGGGAAAAATCGATGCCGGTCAGCTCGGTGTACCCGCCTGCGCTCAACTCAGCCAAAGTCCGGCCATAGCCGCAGCCGAAATCAAGGATACGGGCATTCTTGGGGACGTATTGCGAAAACACATCCAGCCTGAACGGAGTGGTGAAGGTCTTGGCCGCACACGCGTCGGTCCAATATCGTCGTTGGTCCCGGATGGCTCTGCTCCTAGATTGTCAGTCTGACGGTGTAGAGGTTGCGCCCACGCTGGACGCGCATCATGACGGTCTGCTGCATGCGGTTGCGCAAAAAGGCGTTGAGCAGGTCAATGCCCGACGTCAGGCTGCGGTTGCCGATCTGGTGGATGATGTCGCCGCGCTGCAACCCGAGCTTGGCGGCGGCGGAGCCGGCCACCACCAGAGTCACCTCGGCGCCGGTTCCACTGGGACGATCTGCCAGTTCAAAACCCCAGCGCGTGCGGACCAGATCCAGGGCCATGCCCTTGTCCAGCACCTGGGGCCGCAAGGAATGCCTGGACTGCTTTCCGTCGTGCAGGACGCCCAGATTCAGGGATTCGGACTTGGTCATGCTGTACAGCCTGGTCAGGTAATCGGTCTTGTTGTCCACGGTCTGCCCGTTCAGGGACAGGACAATATCACCGGGCTTGATACCGGCCCCGGCAGCAGGGGTTCCGGGATAGACCTCGCTCACGAGCATCCCCTTGAGGCTCTTGAGATTGAAATACCGGGCCGCAGCCTGATCAATGTCCTGACCGAACATGCCCAGCCAGATGGGCGCGACATGGCCGGAGTCGAGGAGTTCGGCAATGACGTGCTTGGCCTTGTTGATGGGAATGGCGAACCCGATGCCCTCTGCCCGGGCCTGGATGGCGGTGTTGATGCCGATGAGTTCACCGTTGATGTTCAGAAGCGGGCCGCCGGAATTGCCGGGATTGATGGCCGCATCGGTCTGGATGAAGCTCCCGTAAGCGCCCTTGTCGGTCTTCATGGGCCGATTCAGGGCGGAAACAACGCCGGTGGTCACGGTATGGGAGTACCCGAACGGGTTGCCGATGGCGATGACGGTCTCTCCGATGTAGATGTCGCCGGAATCGCCCATGGAGACCTGGGGCAGGCCCGAAGCGTTGGTGAGTTTGAGCACGGCCAGGTCAAAATCCGAATCCGAACCGACCAGTTCGGCCCGGAACTCCCGACCGTCATTGAGGCGGACCAGGATGTCGCCGCCCGATGAGACCACATGGGCGTTGGTCAGCACCAGGGCCTTGTCGCCGTCGATGATGACGCCGGACCCCAGGCTCTGGGTCTGCTTTTGCTGCTGTCCGTAAAATTCCTTGAAGAACTGGTCGAAAAAAGGATCGCCAAAGGGAGAACGTCCTCCTGCCTGGGATTTCACGGTCACCGTGATGTTCACCACCGACGGACTGACCGCTTCCACAGCCATGACCACCGGGGTACGCCGATGGTCGGCATGGACAGGAGCGGCTGCCAGGAGCAGTGCGGCGAGAGCGAGGAGGAGTGAAAGCTGTTTCATATTACCTGCCTTGAGCCATGGCCCGGAGCCTGGCGATGCGGTCTTCGATGGGAGGATGCGTGGCGAACAGGGACGTGGCCCTGCGGCCGCTGAAGGGATTGACTATGAACATGTTTTCCGTGGCCGGGTTGCCCTCAAGCGGCACCTGGCGCGAGACGGCGTCGAGCTTGCCCAAAGCCCCGGCAAGGTCCAAGGGATGCGACAGACGCGCCCCGGTGGCATCGGCAAGATATTCGCGCGACCGGGAAATGGCCATCTGGATCAGGGTGGCGGCAACAGGGGCGAGAAAGGCCATGGCCAGAGCGGCCAGCGGACTGCCTCCCTCGTCGTCGTCACCGGACATACCTCCGAATATGGCCGTCCACTGAAGCATGGTGGCAATGTACACGATGGCACCGGCCAGCACTGCGGCGATGGTCTGGATGAGGATGTCCCGGTTGGCGATATGCCCCAATTCGTGGGCAAGCACGCCCTTGAGCTCGGCAGGGCTGAGCATGTTGACGATGCCCCGCGTGACGGCCACCACGGCATGTTCCGGGTCACGTCCCGTGGCAAAGGCGTTGGGGGCGTCCTGGGGAATGAGAAAGATGCGCGGCTTGGGAATGCCCGCATTGGCCGCCATTTCCTCGACCACCCGATGGATGTGCGGAGCGTCGCCGGGCGAAAGTTCGCGGGCCTTGTACATCCCGAGCACGATCTTGTCCGCATACCAATAGCTGCTCACGTTCATGAGCATGGCCAGGGCAAAGGCCAGGAACAACCCGGCCCGGCCACCCATGGCCCCGCCGAGCATCATGAGCAGGCCGGTGAGCAGGCCCAGGAACAGCACGGTCTTGATCTGACTAGTCATATGAGTGACAACCTCCAATCATCACAATGAGTCGCAAAGCCAGTAAATAGGACTTTACCTGCAAAGGTCAAGTGAGCGAAAAACTCCTTCAGCGGGGTCGGCCCGGATCACCCCCCGGGCACCAGGCGCCTCGGTGAGGCCACACCATCTGTAACACGTCGATAAAACGCATTTATAATTTGCCCGCGACCGAAAATCATTATAACAATAAGTCCAATATCCCATTTCCGTAAGCCAAGAGGTCCAAATGAAAGCATCCAATGGTGAAGGTGGCACACCTAAAGACACCACAATAGCCACCGTCGGCACCGCCAAGGTCATGAATCCGATCAAATTCGGCTGGTTTGTCGAAGAAGACGATGCCGTACTGGTCAATATTTCCCGAAAGAACGTGGAAGGAACCAGCCGAAGCAAGAAAAAGCCGGTGCATGTCTATTTCGAACCGGCAGGTCCCCGTGACAAGGTTTATTACGACCCCAGCAAGACCAAGTGCGCTGTGGTCACCTGCGGCGGCCTGTGCCCGGGACTGAACGACGTGATCAGGGCCATTGTCATGACCGCCCACCATGAATACAAGGTTTCGTCCGTGCTCGGCATCCAGTACGGCCTCGCCGGTTTCGCGCCGGAACAAGGCTACGACGTCATCGAGTTGACCCCGGATTTCGTCAGCCGCATACACGAATTCGGCGGCACTGTTCTGGGCAGTTCCCGCGGCCCCCAGGACCCGGAGGTCATTGTGGACGCCCTGGAACGCATGAACGTCTCCATCCTGTTCATGATCGGCGGTGACGGCACCATGCGCGCCGCCTCCAAGGTCGTGGACGAAATCGCCAATCGAGGCCTGTCCATTTCCGTGGTGGGATTGCCCAAGACCATTGACAACGACATCAACTATGCGTCGCCGTCCTTCGGTTTCGACACCTCGGTGGAAACCGCCACCCTGGCCCTCAGAGGAGCGCACGTGGAGGCCACCGGAGCGCCTTGGGGAATCGGCCTGGTCAAGGTCATGGGCAGGGACGCGGGCTTTATCGCGGCACAAAGCGCCCTTTCCTGCCAGGAAATCAATTTCTGTCTCATCCCCGAAGACCCCTTTGACATCCACGGCGAAAACGGCTTCCTGGCCGCCCTGGACAAGCGCATGAAGAAAAGCGGCAATGCGGTCATCGTCGTTGCCGAAGGCGCAGGGCAGGACATGCTCAAGGAGTCCGGGAAAAAAGACGCTTCGGGCAACGTCAAACTGAGCGACATCGCCACCCTGCTCAAGGAAGAAATTCTCAATCATTTCAAAAATCAGGGTATTGAAGCCACGTTGAAATACATCGACCCGAGCTACATCATCCGCTCGGTACCGGCCAATGCCAACGACCGCATATACTGCTCGTTCCTGGGCATACACGCGGTCCATGCCGGCATGTCGGGCCGTACCGGGCTGGTCATCTCGCGCTGGAACGGGCGGTACGTCCATATACCCATGGACCTGGTGACCAAAGGCAAGAAACGAATCAACACCTGCTCCAATTACTGGAGGGCAGTGCTCGAATCCACGGGACAGCCCATCAGCATGAAAAACAAGTAGGCTGAGAATAATAATTATTCTTGCCTTGTTCTTTACGGGAAGGTATACACCTTCAAATGTTGACTTTTAATTGATCGATAAGGTGTTTCAAAGCAATATCCGCAAGGGGGTTTGTATGGATGTGCTGATGCTTTCTCGGCTGCAATTTGCTGCGGCCACCATGTTTCACTTCATCTTCGTGCCGCTGACGCTCGGTCTTTCCGTGCTCATTGCCTGCATGGAAACGGCCTATGTACGCACCGGCAACGAGGTATACAAGAAAATGGCCAAATTCTGGGGCAAAATATTTTTGGTGAACTTCGCCCTGGGCGTTGTCACCGGCATCACCCTGGAATTTCAGTTCGGCACCAACTGGTCGAGATATTCCGCCTATGTAGGCGACATCTTCGGCTCGCTCCTGGCCATCGAGGCCACAGCCGCGTTCTTCCTGGAGTCCACCTTCATCGGCGTCTGGCACTTCGGATGGGAAAAGCTCTCGCCCAAAGCCCACGCCACCACTGCCTGGCTGGTGGCAGGCGCATCGAACCTGTCCGCCATCTGGATTCTCATCGCCAACGGCTTCATGCAGAACCCGGTGGGGTACACCCTGCGCAACGGGCGTGCGGAGCTGACCGACTTCTTCGCAATCATTGTCAACAAATATGCCTGGCTGGAATTCTTCCACATCATCCCGGCATCCCTGCTGCTGGCCGGTTTCTTCCTCATGGGCGTTTCCGCCTGGCACCTCCTGCGCAAGAGCAACGAAAGCTTCTTCAAGAAATCCTTCAACATCGGCGTGACCGTTGCCCTGGTCTTCTCCATCTTCACAGCGGTGGAGGGACACATCCACGGCAACAACATGTCCCTGACCCAGCCCGCAAAGCTGGCGGCCATGGAATCCCATTGGGTAACCCAGAGAAATGCGCCCATGAATCTTCTGGTCATTCCGGGTGAAGACGGCAACGTGCTGGAAGCCCTGCCCCTGCCCGGCGTGCTGAGCTTCCTGGCCTACAACGACTTCAACGCCGAGGTTAAGGGGCTGAACGACTTCCCCAAGGAAGACCGGCCGCCCGTGATCCTGACCTTCCTTTCCTTCCGCCTGATGGTCGGCCTGGGCACGCTCTTCCCGCTCCTTGCCGGTTTTGGCTGGCTCATGCGCAACAAACTCGACAAGTATCCCCTCTACCTGAAGGTACTGCCCTATTGCATTCCCCTGCCCTACATCGCCATCTGGGCGGGCTGGACCCTGACGGAAGTGGGCCGCCAGCCGTGGATAGTGTACGGACTCATGCGGACCAGTGATGCGGTATCCCCGGTAGCGACCGGCGAAGTGGGCTTCTCCTTGGTGCTCATGACCCTGCTCTACTCCCTGCTCGGTGCCGCCGGAATCTGGCTGATGATCAAGCTCGCCAAGAAAGGGCCTGAAGACAACAGCCCGATCCAGGTCTAACACAGCGGATTAAAGGAGAAACTTATGGAAACTATACTGGAAATCGGTTCGCTGCACTACTACATGGCGATGATCTGGTTCGTCCTCTGGGGAGTGCTTTGGGCCATATACTTCATGCTGGACGGTTTTGACCTGGGAGTAGGAACCCTGCTCCCCTTCCTGGCCAAGAACGAAGCCGAAAAAAGGGCGATGTTCAACGCCACCGGTCCCTTCTGGGACGGCAACGAGGTCTGGCTGATCGCGGCCGGCGGCGTCACCTTTGCCGCCTTCCCCTACGCCTATGCCCAAATGTTCAGCGGCCTGTACACGGCCCTGATGCTCCTCCTGTTCACCCTCATCGTGCGCGGAGTTTCATTCGAATTCCGCTCCAAGGTGGACAGCGACGCATGGAAAAAGATCTGGGACACCGCCCACGCGGTCTGTTCCTTCCTGCCCGCCCTGCTGCTCGGCGTGGCCTTCGGCAACATCTTCCAGGGCATCCCCCTGGATGAAACCGGGTTCTCCCAGGCCGGATTGCTCGGCCTGCTGAACCCCTACGGCATTGCGGGCGGCATCCTGTTCGTGAGCATCTTCCTCATGCACGGAGCGCTCTGGCTGTGCATCCGCACCACCGGGGAGTTGCAGGTCCGCGCAGAGGGCATCGCCGTCAAGCTGTGGCCCGGCGTGGTGGTCCTGACGGTCCTGTTCCTGGCCTTCACCGCCTTGTCCACCAAGCTGTTCAACAACTACCTGGTCTACCCGGTGCTGTTCGTCATCCTGCTCCTGCCTGTGGCCGGACTGGTGCTCATGCGCACCTACCTCGGAGCCAGGAAATACTGGATGGCCTGGGCATCCTCCTGCCTGTACATCGGCGGCACGGCACTGTTCGGCGTGGTCGGCATCTTCCCGGCCCTCATCCCGTCCAATCCCAACCCGGCCAACAGCCTGACCATCATGAACTCCGCATCCAGCCTCCTGACGCTGCAGATCATGCTCGGCGTGGCCCTGGTGTTCGTGCCCCTCGTCATCGCGTACCAATTCTGGGCCTACAAGACCCTTGCAACCCCGATGACCGATGAGGACATGCATTACTAAACCCCAACCTCCTTCCCACAACCGCCCGGTTCCGCAATTGCGGGGCCGGGCTTTCTTTTGCCCGGCAAAACAACCGCCTATCTATAATTGCACTTTTGCCGCAACCTGTTATGTTCAAATTATTCAGACCCCACTCTACCGGCAGGCATGGAAAAGACCCCAACACACCGGAGGACGTGCTTGAACAGAATCATCGGATTCTTCAAAAACCGAACCAGTGCCATCCTGCTCTTCCATGTAGGCGTGCTGTTCTTCAACTGGCCTCTGTTGTCCATCACGGCAGACGACGGAGGCGTTACCGCATTCTATTACATATTCGTCGTCTGGACGGTAATAGTGGCTCTGCTCATGGTCACAGGGTACGCC
This sequence comes from Pseudodesulfovibrio sp. S3, assembly GCF_004025585.1. Taxonomy (NCBI): domain Bacteria; kingdom Pseudomonadati; phylum Thermodesulfobacteriota; class Desulfovibrionia; order Desulfovibrionales; family Desulfovibrionaceae; genus Pseudodesulfovibrio; species Pseudodesulfovibrio sp. S3. The sequence continues at coordinate 63,974 of NZ_QTZO01000012.1, read as the reverse complement.
CTCCACCGCGCAACAACCACGGACAAGAAGGACTGAACATGTTCAATCCACTGGTCGTGGTCATTGTCATGCTCATCTATTTCGGTCTGCTCTTCCTGCTGGCCCTGTGGGTGGAAAGCCGTTCGCCCTTGAGCAAAAGAATCGCCGGAAATCCCTTTGTCTATGGACTGTCCCTGGCCGTGTTCGCCACATCCTGGACCTATTATGGCAGTGTGGGCAAGGCCGTGAGCTCGGGCATGCTCTTCACCACCATCTACATCGGTCCCACCCTGACCATCATACTGTGGTGGCAGATCATGCGGCGCATGGTGCGCATCAAGAACAAGTTCCACATCACCTCCATCGCGGATTTCATTTCTGCCCGATACGATCGGTCTCTCAGTCTGGCGGCCATGGCCTCCTGCGCGGCCCTGGTGGGCTCCACTCCCTATCTGGCCCTGCAAATCAAATCCGTTGTCGCGACCTTCAACACCATCGCCGGAGATCCCGGCCCCACAACTTCCTGGGTGCGGGAGCAGGTCGGCCCCCTCTCGATCATCCTGATGATCGGCTTCACCATCATGATCGGCGTCCGCAAACTCGATCCCACGGAACGGCATCCGGGCATGATCACCGTGGTCGCCGTGGAATCCATCGTCAAGCTGGCCGCATTCCTGGCCTGCGGCATCTTCATTACCTTCGTGGCCCACAACGGATTCCGCGACGTCTTCGCCAATGCCGAAGCCATGGGCCTGCACCTCAACGAAATCATCTCATTGACCGGTCCCGTGGAAACTCCGTATTCGACCTGGGCCACCTATCTGGTCCTGTCCATGTCCGCCATCATGTTCCTGCCCCGCCAGTTCCATGTGGCCGTCATCGAGAACAGTGACCAAAGACACCTGACCACGGCCATGTGGCTGTTCCCCCTCTACATGCTGCTCATCTCCATTTTCGTGGTGCCCATCGCGCTGGAGGGATTGCGTATCGGTTTTTCACCGGACATGGCCGACACCTTCGTTCTCAAGCTGCCCATGTGGTACTCACGCCCATGGCTGACCATGCTCGTCTATATCGGAGGCGTGTCCGCGGCCATTTCCATGGTCATGATTTCAAGCATGACGCTCTCGACCATGCTCACCAATCATATCCTGCTGCCCATCATAGGGAATTTCAAACAACTGATGTTCCTGCGACGCCATCTGATCAGGCTCCGGTGGTTCTGTGTGGCCCTGGTGATTCTGACCGGATACTGGTTCGAAGTCGCGGTGGGCAATTCGTTCATGCTGGTCAACATGGGACTGATATCCTTTGCCGCAGCCCTCCAATTTGCACCGCCAATCCTGGGGGGGCTCTTCTGGGAACAGGGCAACAAGATCGGTGCGCAACTCGCCCTGGCCGGCGGCTACACCATCTGGTTCTATACCCTGGTCGTCCCCGCCTTTGCCCGCAGCGACTGGGCATTCCAGTCCATGACCCTAAACGGCCCCTTCGGCATCGAATTGCTCAAGCCGGAAGCGCTGTTCGGTCTGACCTCCATGGACCCCCTGGGCCAAAGTGTGTTCTGGTCCATGTTCGTCAACATCGGTCTTTACGTGTCCGGGTCCATGGCCTGCACCCAAAGCGCCACGGGCATGACCTTGGCCAAGGGATTCGTCAACATCCTCCAACGCGAGGACAAACGAGCCATCGCCTCCAGCGAGGCCAGCATCGACCTGGAGGAAAAGACCCACAGCATCGTCGCGGCCCTGACGCGCTACATGGACGACTCAGAAGCCGGAGCCTTGTTCGTAAAGAGCGTGCGGCGAGCCGGTCTGGCCGAGCAGCGCATGATATCTCTTGCCGATTTGGCTGAACTGTTGGGCGAGGTGGAGAACGCCCTGGCCGGGGCCGTCGGCACGGCCGAAGCCCATGCAGCCATCATGTCCGCCAATGTCTACACGGAAAAAGAGCGAGACAAGCTCTCCAGCATGTATGCCGAAATCCTGGCCGAGCTGAAGCTCTCGCCCGGGGAACTCAAACAGCGCGTGGACTACTACATGGAACGGGAAGCCCTGCTCTCCTCCCAGGCCGAAGATCTGGAAAGACGCGTCAGGGAACGGACAATGGAACTGAAAGCGGCCAACACCGAGCTGGAATCATTCTCCTACTCGGTATCCCACGACCTGCGTGCGCCGCTCAGAGCCATCGACGGCTTCAGCCAGGCATTGATCGAAGACTACGGAGACAAGCTCGAACAGGAAGCCCTCAATTATCTTGACCGCGTCCGGCTGGCCAGCCAGCGCATGGGCATGCTCATCGACGACATTCTGGCCCTGACGCACATGAGCCGTCTCGGCGTCACCTGCGAAACAGTGGATCTGGGCGAAATCATGCTCGATGTGATCCTGGAAATCAGGGAGCACGACCCCGACACCATTGTGGAGATAGAAATCGAACCGGACCTCAAGACCCGCGCCGACCCGCACCTCGTCCGGCTGCTGATGACCAATCTCGTGGGCAATGCCTGGAAATTCAGCAGTGCCAACGAACACCCCAAGGTCACATTCAAGGCCAAAACCATTGACGGCACCAAGTGGTTCGTGCTGCGAGACAACGGGGCCGGGTTTGACATGCGCTACGCCGACAAACTGTTTCAGGCCTTTTCCCGCCTGCACACCCAGGACGAGTTCGAAGGAACCGGCATCGGTCTGGCCATAGTGGACCGCGTCATCCGCAAGCACGGCGGCCAAATCCGGGCCGAAGGCGAAATCGGCAAGGGCGCGACATTTTCATTCACACTATAGACGCGGGAGATCATCATGTCCCAAGACGCTGCAAAATCCATCCTGTTGATAGAGGACAACCCTGACGATGTCGCTCTGACCTTGCGGGCTTTCCAAAAGAACAACATCATGAACAACGTGGTCATAGCAACGGATGGGGCCGAGGCTTTGGATTATCTCTTCTGCACCGGGAAACATGCCGGCCGGGATTGCAAGGATACCCCCCAGATCATCCTGCTCGACCTCAAGCTGCCCAAGATAAACGGCCTGGAAGTACTGACGCGCATCCGCGAGGACGAACGGACCAGGCTGCTGCCGGTCATCATCCTGACCTCCTCCAAAGAACAGCAGGATCTCCTGGACGGATACAGCCTGGGAGCCAACAGTTATATCCGCAAGCCCGTGGACTTCAACCAGTTCTCAGAGGCGGTGCGGCAACTGGGGCTGTACTGGCTGGTCCTGAACATCGGTCCGAACGGAGGCCAGCCAACGCCATGACGCCCGCCCAGTGCCAACGCATGCTTGAAGAGCTGAACAGGGAGATGGACCTCATGCTCTATGCCATTTCCCATGACCTGCGCGCGCCGCTCAGGGCCATCGACGGGTTCAGCCAAGCCGTCATCGAAGACCATGCCGATGCTCTGGGAGACTCGGGCAGAGACTCTCTGGAACGGGTGCGCAGCAACGGCATGAAGATCAACCGGTACATCGATGCCCTGCTGGAGATGTCCCGCGAGTCCCGGAACGACATCACCCCTGAGGCGGTGAATCTTTCGGCACTGGCCGAAGAGGTCAATGCCGTCCTGGCTAAAACCTACCCAGACCACACCCCGAAGTTGACTGTGGAACAGGGTGTCACCGTAATCATGGACCGGCTGCTCGCCCGGACGCTGCTGACCAGGCTGCTGGACAACGCCTGGAAATTCACGGCCGCAGCAAATGATCCCCGCATCACCTTCGGGATCGAAGAGCATGGCGGCCTACACTATTGCTTCATCCGCGACAACGGAGCCGGATTCGACATGCATTACGCCAAAGACCGCTTGTTCGGCGTGTTCCAGCGCATGCACGGCGAAGATGAATATCCGGGCCCGGGCACAGGGTTGGCCACGGCCCGCCGGATCGTCAACCGCCATCACGGCGAAATCCTGGCCGAGGCCGAGACTGGCAGGGGCTGTACGATATTTTTCCGGGTGAATGATGACCAGAGGAGGCCAAATGGGCATACCGATCCGTGTTTTGATCGTTGAAGACAGTGAAGATGATGGCCTGCTCACACTGCGCCAACTCCGTCGGGGCGGCTACGAGCCGGACTGGAAAATGGTGGAAACGGCCAGGGCCCTGACCGACGCCCTGGACAAAGGCACCTGGGACATCATCCTGTCCGACTACCAGATGCAGGCCTTTGACGGGCATGAGGCCTTGAGAATAGTCAAGGAAAAGGGGTTGGACATCCCGTTCATCGTCATCTCAGGAGTGCTGATCGAGGACAATGCGGTCATGATCCTCAAGGAGGGGGCCAGCGACTATGTCCGCAAAGGCAACTGGGCCAGACTCATCCCGGCAGTGGAACGCGAACTGCGCGAAGCCGACAGCCGCCGCCAGCGCAAACGCGCCCAGCAAAAACAGCTCGACGCCCAGGAACAATACCGCATCCTTTTCGAGAGTGCGGTCGAAGGCATATTCCAGTCCACCCCGTCGGGGAAATTCATCAGCGCCAACCCGGCCATGGCCCAGCTCCTCGGATACGACTCGCCCAAAGAAATGATTGAGGCAGTCACCCACATCAAAGACCAGCATTACGTCCGCAGCGACACCCGCAAGAACATGCTCGCCATCCTGGAGAGAAGCGGAACGGTTTCTGGATTTGAAGCGGAAATCTTCCGCAAGGATGGATCCAAAAGATGGGTCATCATCAACAGCCGGGGCATCTTTGACGAAAACGGCGATCTGGAGATCATCGAAGGATTTGCCGTGGACATCACCAAGCGGAAACAGGCCGAACAGGAGCTGGCCGAGATGAACCGGCAGCTAGAGCGGTTGGTCGCCGAGCGCACCATGGATCTGGAAAACAAGGCCCTGCAGCTGGAGCAGGCCAACCTGCGCCTCAAGGAACTGGACCAGCTCAAAACCGCATTTTTGTCCTCGGTCTCCCACGAACTGCGGACCCCCCTGACCAGTGTGCTCGGCTTTGCCAAGTTGATTCACAGGGACTTCTGCAAGGTCTTCCTGCCTGCGGCCAAATGCCAGGCTGATATGCACAAAATGGGAAGCCGCATATGCAACAACCTGGATATCATCGTTCAGGAAGGGGAGCGACTGACCAGACTGGTCAACGACTTCCTGGACCTGACCCGCATCGAAGCCGGACGCATGAACTGGGACGATCAGCTGATCGCTCCGGCCCCGGTGCTCAGACATGCGGCCCAGGCCGTGACCGGACTCTATGCCCAAAACCCCGACCTCAGGCTGCTGGTGGAGATCGCAGACGACCTGCCCGAAATGACCGTGGACCCGGACCGCCTGACCCAGGTGATCATCAACCTGCTCAACAATGCCGCCAAGTTCACCCGATCGGGCCGGGTCATCCTGCGGGCCGGATCGGAAGCGGACGGCCAGACCCTCACCATCCAGGTGGAGGACACCGGCAGCGGCATCCCCGCCCAAGACATAGAGAACATCTTCACCAAATTCCATCAGGTCAAGGACAAGACCGCGCAAGACTATGGCGCGCGCGGAGCCGGCCTGGGACTGGCCATCACCAAACAGATCGTGGAACGGTACGGCGGCTCCATCCGGGCCGACTCCGAGGTTGGCCGGGGGAGCACCTTCCATATTGCCTTCCCGATAAAACCGAATGCCGACGGCGTGGAAAAAGCACTTTAACTCCGATCAGCCAGGCGATTCCCGGTTTGCAAGACGCGTCCCCCTTTTTACAATCACCCGGAGTCCTGCCCGGTGTCATCGGTCATAATGGATGGTTGTCCGGCATTCCTGCCTGCCCTGCCGGGCGATGATCCCAACGTGTTCATCTGGTTGGACGAACATGCCACTGCGTTCCAAGGAAGGGTTTTGATGGGAATTCTGACTGGCCTCATCCGATGCATCGACCGGCTGAACACCTGGTTCGGCAAACTGGCGGGCTATATCGCCCTGCTCATGGTGATGGTGGTCACCGCGGACGTGATTATGCGATACGCTTTCGACACCTCCTTTGTAGCCGTCCAAGAGCTTGAATGGCACCTGTTCGGGGTCGTGTTCCTCCTTGGTGCAGGCTATACCCTGCTGGTGGACGGGCATGTGCGCGTGGACGTCTTCTACCAGCGACTCAGCCCCAAAGGACAAGCCTGGACCAACCTTCTGGGCGTCATCCTCTTCCTGCTGCCGGGCTGTTTTCTCGTGCTCGACACCTCCTGGCAATTCTTCCGCATGTCCTATGTCATCGGCGAAGGCTCCCCGGACCCGGGCGGACTGCCTGCCCGCTACGTGCTCAAGGCCTTCATCCTCGTCGGCTTCATCCTGGTGGCCCTTCAGGGCATTTCCATGGGCATCAAGTCATTCCTGACACTCATCGACAGGCCTCATGAAGAACCGAAAGGGAGGGCGCATAAATGACGGAAGCCCTCCCGCTGATCATGTTCGCGGTGCTGACCGTCCTGCTGATGTTCGGCTTCCCCGTGGCCTTCACCCTGCTCGGCACGTCCCTGATTTTTGGCCTCGTCGGCTTCGGATGGGATTTCTTCAACCTGCTCCCCATGCGCATCTGGGGCATCATGAACAACTTCACGCTGATCGCGGTGCCGCTCTTCATCTTCATGGGCGTCATGCTGGAACGGTCAGGGCTGGCGGAAGACCTGCTGGAGACCATGGCCCTGCTGTTCGGCCGCATGTGCGGCGGCCTGGCCGTGTCCGTGGTCATCGTGGGCATGCTGCTCGGCGCGTCCACCGGCATCGTCGGCGCCACCGTGGTCACCATGGGCCTGATCTCCCTGCCCACCATGCTCCGGCGCGGCTACCAGACAGAGCTGTCCACCGGCGTCATCTCCGCCTCGGGCACCCTGGGGCAGATCATCCCGCCATCCATCGTGCTCATCCTGCTCGGCGACATCATCGGCGTGTCCGTGGGCGAATTGTTCATGGGCGCGGTCATTCCGGGCATGGTCCTGGTCGGCCTGTACTGCCTCTACATCATCGTCTACTCGCACTTCAACAAGACCTGCGCCCCGGCCATCCCGGACAAGGAATGGAAAGAGATCCTCAGGGCCGGTCTGTGGACCCGCGTGGTCAAGGCGCTCATCCCGCCGCTGCTGCTCATGACCTGCGTGCTCGGCTCCATCTTCGCGGGCGTGGCCTCCCCGACCGAGGCTGCGGCAGTGGGTGCCGCCGGGGCCATGATCCTGTCCATCGCCAACGGCCGCTTCACCTTCAAACGATTGCAGGAAACCATGACCACCACGACCGTGCTGACCTGCATGGTCTTCATCATCCTGGTGGGCGCGAGCGCCTTCGGCCTGGTCTTCCGGGGCCTGGGCGGCGACCACGTCATCCGCGACTACATCACCCACCTGGCCTTCGGTAAATGGACGGTCATGCTCATCGTCATGTCCATCATCTTTGTCATCGGCTTCTTCCTGGACTTCATCGAAATCACCTTCATCCACATCCCGGTGCTGGCCCCGATCATGGCCGACTTCGGATTCGACCCGCTCTGGTTCGCCATCCTGTTCGCCGTGAACCTCCAGACCTCGTTCATGACGCCGCCCTTTGGCTTCTCCCTCTTCTACCTCAAGGGCGTGGCCCCGCCCCAGGTCAAGACCGGACACATCTACAAGGGCATCATCCCGTTCGTCATCCTCCAACTGATCGGCCTGAGCCTGGTAGTCATCTTCCCCGAAATGGCCACCTGGCTCCCCAGAGCCATCTTCAGCAACTAACAGAACACACACACCCGTTGCGCCAGCAACGTCTTTCTCCCCCCCCTGGAGCGCCTTTGCCGCCAAAGGCTGCAAACAGCGGCTCCCCTGCCAATCCCTTCGCCCTCACGGAGCGCCTTTGCCGCCAAAGGCTGCAAACAGCGGCTCTCCGACGCACCGAGGCTTGCAAGAGTGGGTCAGATGTGCATTTTCCGGGTGCCTCCCAACCGGAGGCGTAGCCCAGCTACGCTGAGGATTGGGAGGCACCCGGAAAATGTGCAGATGGCCCGCTATCGCAAGCCGGCACTCCGGCGCGAGGCGCAAAAAAAGGCGTGGCCTCTTCAGCCGCGCCTTGTTTTTGCGCCAAGGCGCCGGACTACTTGATGTAGCGTTCGGCTATGGTGTCGAAATAGGCACGCGAGGACACGTCGGACCAGGCTCCCCATTGCTTCTGGAACGTGTCGAAACCGGCAGCGACCTTGGTGGCCAGCGGGGACTTGGCCGCCTCTTCGGCAATGACCTCTCGTGCCATGACGCGCAGGTCGGCCAGGATATTTTCCTGGAAGCGCTTGAGCTGCACGTTGTGCTTGGTGACCAGTTCTTCCAGGGCTGCACCGTTGCGGGCCTCGAATTCGCACAGGGATTCAAGGTTGGTCTCGGCAGCGGCTGTCTTGAGGACGGCCTGGAGGCGCTTGGGCAGGGCCATGAACTTATCCCTGTTGAACATGGCGTCCAGGCAGGTTCCAGGCTCGTGCCACCCAGGGTAATAATAATACTTGGCGGCCTGGTAGAAGCCCATGCGCAGGTCATGCAGGGGACCGACCCATTCGGTGGCGTCGATGACGCCGCGCTCAAGGGAAGTGTATATTTCGCCGCCGGCCAACAGGACCACGGTGCCGCCAGCCTTGGCAATGACCTTGCCGCCCAGGCCGGGGATGCGCATCTTGAGGCCTTCAAAATCCTTGATGTCGTTGATTTCCTTGTTGAACCAACCGCCCATCTGGACACCGGTGTTGCCCATGGGGCGGCCGATCAGGTTGAACTGCCCATAGACTTCGTCCCACAAGTCGAGGCCGCCGCCGGAATAGAACCAAGCATTCAGACCCTGCGCGTTCAGGCCAAAGGGAACTGCGGAAAACCACTGGCATGCCGGGTCCTTGCCAGCCCAGTAATAGGCTGAACCGGAACCGCACTCAGCCGTGCCTGCGGAAACAGCGTCGAACACGCCCAGTGCAGGGACAAGTTCATTGGCGGCGTAGACCTGAATGACCATCTCGCCGTCAGACAGGGCCTCCACTTTTTTGGCAAAATTTTCTGCGCCGGTCTGCAAGATGGGCAACTTGGGCGGCCATGTGGTGACCATTTTCCAAGTGACGGTTTTCTTGACCTGCACCGGTGCGGCAGCCTGATTGGCAGGTTTGTCCTCGCCCTGACAGCCTACAAGCAACGCAGTGCCGCCCGCGAGACCGGCAATGGCGGCTTTGCTCAAAAAATCACGTCTTTTCATGGTTCCTCCAGAGGTAGACGTTGTTTCAGTCGCCCTAAAACCCCAATTCTTGGCATACTGAAAAAACCTGCATGACTTCACTGTTAATTGCAAGTGGGCCGCACACAATCGTCAACAACTCACCGGTGAGAGCGCATTTTCTCTCGACCCGATTGACGCAACACCGATGTCAATCAAACCTTGACAAACAGACTGTTTGACAGCAAAATGTTTTTCTAAGCTTAACAAAAAAAACGGAGCACACATGCCCTTGTATACATATCCGGACAGCCTGACCGGGGTCTGGGTCGGTCAGGTATCGCGGTTTGATTACCGGATGCGGTTACAGCTCGGCCTGGCCGGCGAAAGCGTGGCCGCCGGTTTCCCCTCCCCGGCCGAAGAATATCTGGAAAAGACCCTGGACCTGAACGAATATCTGGTGCCCCGCCCGGAAGCGACATTTTTCGTGCGCGTGTCCGGCGACTCCATGATCGGGGCATCCATCCACCACGGCGACATCCTCGTGGTGGACCGGTCCCAGACCCCGCGGCCGGGAAACGTGATCATCGCCCTGGTGGACGGCGAGTTCACGGTGAAACGACTCAGGAAGACGCCCACAGGGCTGGAACTGGCCCCGGAAAATCCGGACTTCACCCCGATCCCCCTCTCCGAGGAGACGGAGTTTCAGGTCTGGGGCGTGGTCTTGCATGTGGTCCATAAGGTTTAAGCGGCTTTCCATTTGCTTTGTAAGGCCGGAAAGAGAGGTTGCTTGGGTACCAGACGAAACCCGTCTTGATTGCCAGGCCCCGCGAAGCGGTGACAAAAAGTTCTGGAGGGGGAGTCCAGGGGGGGGAACCTATGCCGAACAGTTATGCATTGATGGACTGCAACAATTTTTATGCTTCGTGTGAACGGGCGTTTCGACCGGAGTTGGTGGGGCGGCCCGTGGTGGTGTTATCCAACAACGACGGGTGCGTGATCGCACGTTCGGACGAGGCCAAAGGGGTGGGCGTGCCCATGGGAGCGCCGTATTTCAAATGCCGGTCCATGCTGGAACGGCATGGGGTGGCCGTATTTTCGTCCAACTACGCCTTGTACGGGGACATGTCCGCTCGGGTCATGCGGGTGCTGTCGCGATTCTGTCCGGGCGTGGAGGTCTATTCCATTGACGAGGCTTTCTGTGACCTGACCGGCGTACCGGGCGGGGCCGAGGCTTTCGGGCGCCGGTTGCGGGCCACGGTCCAGGCCTGGACCGGCATCCCGGTGTCAGTGGGCATCGGCCCGACCAAGACCCTGGCCAAACTGGCCAACCGGTTCGCCAAAAAGCAGGCCCGATGCCGGGGCGTCTTCGACTTCGGGACCAGCCCTGCCCCAGACCGGGTACTTGAATGGACCGGAATCGGCGACATCTGGGGCATCGGACCGCGCCACGCCAAACGGCTCCGCAAGATGGGCGTGGACAACGCGCTCAAGTTTCGCGGGCTGAAACGGGACTGGGTGCAAAAGAAGATGACGGTTGCCGGACTGCACACCTTGCTTGAATTGCGCGGCTTGCCATGCCTTGGTTTGACGGACGGCCCGGCAAGCAAGAAGACCATTGTTTCCTCGCGTTCCTTCGGCCATCCGGTGACACGGCTTGAAGACATACTGGAAGCCACGGCAAAGTACACAACCAGGGCCGCCGAAAAATTGCGCAGACAGCGGTCGGTGACCTCAAACCTGCTGATTTCCCTGGAGACCAACACCTTCAAACTCGGCCAGCCCCAGTATTCCAACGCCCTGTCCGTCCCCCTGGCCGTGGCCACGGCCCACACCCCCACCCTGATCCGGGCAGCCACATCCGGCATGGAGCGCATTTTTCGTGACGGCTACCAATACAAGAAGTGCGGCATCATGCTTTCGGGACTGGAGCCGGAGCGAGGCCGGTGGCTCAACCTGCTGGCCCTGCCTCCGGCACACAGGCCGGATGACCGGCCGCTCATGCAGGCCGTGGACAGCCTCAACTCCCGATGGGGCCGGGACACGGTCTCTTTTGCCGCATCGGGCGTAAAGCAGGGATGGAAGATGAAACGGGAGATGCGCTCTCCGAGATACACCACCGTGTGGAAAGAAATATTGACGGTCACGGCGGGATAAACGGCATCCGGGGCACAGGTCCCGTCCCCTGCAAGCCTCTCGGCAGGGCTGCTATCGCAGCGCGAGGTATATATGCTGATACGCCATATCCAAAGCGACAACGGCCAGCGTCACGCCCATTACAACATTGAAATACTTGAGAAAACAGCTGTTTTCGACATGTCGGGCCACTGCCGAGCCAAAGGCGGCGTAGGCGAGTGGCGCTCCGAAACCGAGAAGGCCAAGCCCGATGGACCAGACCGCGATCCCGCTTCCTCCAATACCTGCGGCCGGGAACTGCACTGCGGTCACGGGCAGGACGGCCAAAAACGATTTCGGATTCAGCAATTGCATGAGCAGGCCGTCACTGAATTTGAGGACGGCAGCGTTGTTTCCGTCCCGAGCGGTGTCTACGTCCGAGGAGATGACCCTGTAGGCGAGATACAGGATAAAACTGACGCCGAAAGCGGTAATGAGAGGCATCGCTTTTTCATCGACCACCGCACTGCCCGCATAGCCCATCAGCAGAAACCAGAAACTCAACGCAACAGCCACTCCCAGGCAGAACGGGATGTGTGCGGCGAACCTGCGCTGCACTCCGCAATTGAGGCTGAGGATATTCACGGGGCCGGGGGTGTACATCACCGCCACGCAATAGAGTAGAATGCCAACCATGCGGCGGTCCTCATTTCATCAACTGATGTTGGTACTGTTTGGGCGTGATGCCGTATGACCGCTTGAAGTGGCGATTCATGTGGCTTGCATCAAAAAAACCGAACTCCTGTGCAAGCACGGAAGGGGATGCCCCGGTTCCGAGAGCCTCTCTCACCCTGTTGATTTTGTGGATGAGGATATACTTGTGGGGAGTCAACCCGAACTGGCTTCGGAACAAACGAATGAAATGGAATTTCGAAATATTTGCCACCCGGCTGAGATCAGCGAGCGAAATATCCTCTGCTATGTTGTCATGGATGTAGTCCTTGGCCCTCAACAGCAAAACATCTTTGTGACCGGTCCAGGCATCAGGACTGAAAATGCCCATTCTTTGGGCAAGCCTTTTCGCCAGCTCGTACAGACAGTGTTCGTATTCAAGGGATGAGCGGCCTGTTGCGGTAACAAGATGCGACATGTTCAGGATCAGGGACTGAAGACACCTGTCCTCAAAATGCGTTTCCAGAAACCGAAACTGCGCCCTGCCGGAATCCGCGGTACTGCCCACGAGTCGGAGCATGTCGTCCGGGTCAAGATAAAGCATTGTGTACTTCAAGGCATCCTCGTTTCCCGGGTTGCCGTTGTGCACATCACCGGGGTTGAACAGCATGATGTTGCCCGGATGGCTGCGAAACAAACTGCCGTTGCAGGAAAACTCCTGGACACCCTCGATCGTGACACCCAGAGCCAGCTCCTGGTGCGCATGCTTGGCGTAGGAAAAATCCGACATGACGGCATTGAGAACCGTCATGCCGATTTCGCTCTCGGCTTTTACAAATTGGAAACGATTGGATTGCATTACGGCCATGATTCAACCTCTGTCCTGTCTGCTAGGAATAGTCTGCTCACAAGGGAAAAGCTTGGACAAAATTGCTCAATCAACGGGTTTTTATGATTCGGGAAACAGGGCAAGGGCAGCGCCCGCCTGGCCACCGCCATGAGGCAGTCAAGCAAAGAGGCTCCTGCCCACATGGATTCCTGAAATTATTCCCGGAATGTTCAGAGGCGCAATCAACGATGACGAGACGCTAAACCGACAGGCGCATACGATCACCAAGACAAGGCATGGGCAAATACGAATCCAAGGCCGCTCTGACCGATCATGACAAAAAAACCCCGCGAGGCGGGGTTTGAAATACTCACTGGCCTGAAATCGCTCAATCCAGGGACACCTCATCCACCGCTCCCTGAAACAGATCCGGGCTTGAGACCATGGCGGTCCGGGTCAAGCTCAGGTGGTCGCCCTTGGACCGGGCCTGAAGAAAGGCCATGCGCCTAAGTTCCAGCCGTTCCAACTGTTCCTGACGGTGACCGAGCAGTTTTTCGATCCTTTTCTGTCGGGCATCGGCAAAAAGCGCGGGATCCTCGGCAGCCGAATCAGCCTCGGCCACCATGACCGGGGCCTCGGGGCCTGCCGGTTCAGCCTGCATGTAATCAGGCAACGTAAAGGCCTCGCCCCTGACCACGGAGTCGATTTTGTTTTCTATGACCTCGTTCGGCGCATGGTCATTGGCAGCGTATTCGTAGGAAAATTCGCCCACAGTATAGGCTATGGAAGCATATTGGAGCGGTGCAAACCCGGCCATGCCGCCAAGGCTCAACAGCGGTCCGACAACGGCGCAACCGGGAAGCAGCCCACCCATGACACTCATGACCAAAAAGGCAAGAACCGCTTTCACAGAAAAGTTCTGTGTAACCTTTTTCATGGATACTCCAGCAATTATACCACTGTCCACCCATGCCCCCCCAGGCTTGGCAACACATTGTTACCATATACTATTTATTCCTATCGGACAATATTTTCAAAACATTTAGGGAGGTTATAAAAGCACACTGCGGCACGGCTAAATTTAGTCTGTTATTACATCAAGTTAACTTAAATATTTGACAACCAAAAAAGGCCCGAAAAAAGACCTACGATAAAAAAAGTTGCCCTGAAATAATTGAAGAAACCATTTTTGACGGACGTAAAGCCGCCTTTACCTGTGTTGCTCAAAGAGGTAAATGACCATGCGTATGGAACAGACACACCCCTCGACACCGACCGCATCCAGACTGGCGGCTGTCCCTCTTGCAGTGGCCTATCTGGCCGTGCCCCTGGGGACTGTGCTGATCCGACACATGCCCCCGACAGATGGGTCGCCCTTTCTGCCATGGGTCATTCTGGCCGCACTCGGCGCTGTCCATGCCATTCTCTTCCGGCGGTCCGGCGCCCGCCTCAAAAAGCGTTTCTTCTTCGAAGTCGCCATGTTCATGGGGCTGGTGTCCATCCTGTTCCTGCGCCAAAAAGAACTCCTCCGGCAGCTGGAAACCTTTGCCTCCATGGCCCCGGAACTGACCCCGGTCGTCATGCTCGGATTCTGCTGGCTATGGGCCGTCACCTTCGGCCTGCCCGACCGGGCCGCGTTCCAGCGATATGGAGCGGCCCTGGGCGTCCTGTGCATCCTGGATCTCGTCGTGGAAATCCTTGTCCACCAGGCCGTACCGGCCATGCGCTGGATCGGCGACAGCAACGTGCTGGCCGGACTGCTGCTCGTGGCCCTGTGTGCCGGACTGAGGCCGGGCAAGGCTGACGGAGGCCTGTTCGAGCCTGATCAGGGCTTGCCCATATGGCGCACCTTGATCCTGGCGGGCATCATGGCCTGCCTGTCCCGCACCGGCCTGTTCGCCGCCGGATGGATATTCCTGTGCTTTGGCCGAGGGTCCAGAGTGGTACGCATGTGCGTCTGCCTGATCTGTTTCCTGCTCATCGGGGTGACCTTTCTGCTGCCCGCCACGCCGTCGGACCTGTCCAGATTCGTGGATTATTGGCTATGGGCCAAATCATTGAACATGTTTTCACTGGACCCCTCGCTCCTGATCTTCGGCCTGCCCCTGGACCGCGCATTGCCTATGACCTTTCCGCCCGAGATGACCTCGATCTGGGAAGCGGTCACCGGAGCGCCGGCCCTGTTCGGCGTGCACCTGCAACAGATTCCGTCCTTCTGGCTCCGGTTGCTGCTGGGATGGGGATTGATCGTGCCGTTGCTCTTCCTGTCCGGCCTCCTCATCCTGCTCTTGCGACGGCCGACACGCATGGGAGCCGGACTGGCCGCTGCCATCTTTGCCCAGGGCATGTCCACCCCCCTGCTGTACTGCCCGGCATTGGGCGCTGCCATGGGGCTGGCCCTGTTCCTTGCCCTGTCCGCCTCGGCTGCCACCCCCCTGCCCAACAAGAAACAAGAATCCGCCCCACAAAGGCCCGAACCTCCTTCCCGACCGGACACCGACCCCGCTGCACAGTGGGACCTGCGTCCGCTCTAGCCGTTTCCACCGGAGACACCCTATGACGATTTTCACCCAAGAAGCCCCTATCCTGGTCACCTGCCCCAAGGACATGCCCGAATACCTCAAGGCAGAGCTTGAGGGACTGGGCTTTGCCAGAACCCATGCCCTGGACGCGG
The DNA here is from genome assembly GCF_004025585.1 of Pseudodesulfovibrio sp. S3. Classification (NCBI taxonomy): domain Bacteria; kingdom Pseudomonadati; phylum Thermodesulfobacteriota; class Desulfovibrionia; order Desulfovibrionales; family Desulfovibrionaceae; genus Pseudodesulfovibrio; species Pseudodesulfovibrio sp. S3. The sequence goes on along the minus strand of NZ_QTZO01000012.1, from coordinate 48,562 downwards.
GCGTGGAGACTTACGGCACGCTCAACGACTGCATGCGCCTCAACCTCTGGGTGCGCACCGGCCACCGGGTGCTCTTCGAGCTGAAACGCTTCCGCGCCTTTGACGCGGACGAGCTGTACCGCGAGATCAAGGCCCTGCCATGGGAGGAATTTATCGCCCGTGACGGCTATTTCCGGGTGGACGCCTCCATTCGCGACACCACGGTCAACGACTCCCGGTTCGCAGGCCTGCGCGTCAAGGATGCCGTGGCCGATCGGTTCATGGATAAATACAATGAGCGGCCGGATTCCGGCCCGGAAACCAACGGCGTCTGCCTGTTCCTGCACTGGCGCGAAAACCAGGCTACCATCTACCTGGACACCACGGGCGACCCCCTGCCCCGGCGCGGCTACCGCAAGCGGCCGCACACGGCCCCCATGCAGGAGACCCTGGCCGCAGCCTGCATCCTGGCCTCCGGCTGGCCCGAGCTGGCGAAAACAGGCAGCCATTTCATTGCGCCCATGTGCGGCGCCGGCACCCTGGCCATCGAGGCCGCGCTCATGGCCATGAACGGCGCGCCCGGCCTGTTGCGCGACAATTTTGCCTTTATGCAGGTACTCGGATTCGACCCCGAGACCTGGGATGGGATGCTGGCCGAGGCCGAAGATGCGGAAAATCCCGAGATCAAGGGCCGGATCATCGCCACGGACCACGATCCCGAGGCCGTAGATGCGGCTCGGGACAATGCCCGATTGGCAGGAGTAGGCGACTTCATCGAATTCGAGGTCTGCGACTTCTCCGAGACCGACATCCCGGACGGGCCGGGCCTGATCATGCTCAACCCGGAATACGGCCAGCGCCTCGGCGACCTGGACAAACTCGAAGAGGTCTACAAGTCCATCGGGGACTTCTTCAAGCAGCGGTGCGGAGGCAAGACCGGCTTCATCTTCACCGGCAACAGCGATCTGGCCAAGCGCGTGGGGCTGCGCACCAAGAGCCGCCGCATCTTCTGGAACGCCAAGATCGAATGCCGCTTGCTGGAATATGAACTGTACGAGGGGACGAAGAAGCAGAGGTCATAAGGGTCGCCGATATCCCCCATCGGCAATAACAGGCTCCGGGGTCTGGACTCGTCGCTGGAGCGGATATATAGCTTTCAACCATGAAGCAATCCCTCTCGTACACCTACACCTTGCTCGTCATCAGCATGATGCTCTGGGGCGGCACCTGGGTGGCCGGGCGCATCCTGGCCCAGTCCATCCACCCCATGACCGCGGCATTCCTGCGTTTCGGGCTGGCCTCGATCATCCTGTTGATCATGTGCTGGCGAGCCGAAGGCCGTCTCCCCAGACTCAAACGAAGACAGATACTTCCGGTGACCTTCCTGGGAGGTACGGGGGTTTTCGCCTACAGCTATTTCTTCTTCACCGGATTACAGACAACCTCGGCTGGGCGGGCCGCCCTCATCGTGGCCTGCATCCCGGTCTGCATCGCCGTGGTTTCGGCCTTGTTCTACAAGGAAAAATTCGGACCGGTGCGCATCCTCGGCGCACTGACCTCGCTGATAGGCGTGTCCGTGGTCATCGCCGACGGCAACCCCCTGGCCCTGTTTGCCGGAGGAATCAGCCGGGGCGACTACATGATTCTCGGCTGTGTCGTCAGTTGGACCGCCTACACCCTGGGTGGACGCTCGGTCATGAAAACCCTGCCGCCCCTGGCCTCCGTGGCCTGGTCGAGCTTCACCGGCACCCTCATGCTCCTGCCCGCCGCCCTGTCCGAGGGGTTGGTTGCCGACGTGTTGCGCGCCAGGCCCGTGGACTGGATCTGCGTTGTCTTCCTCGGCTTCCTGGCAACGGCCCTGGCCTATTTCTGGTATTACCGCGCCGTCAGCATCATCGGCGCGTCCCGTGCGGGCATCTTCATCAACATGGTGCCGGTCTTTGCCGTGATCATGGGCTTCGTGATTCTGAACGAACCCATCCACCTTTCCCTGGCCCTTGGCGGCCTGATGGTCATCTCAGGCGTTTACCTGACCAACAGGCCGTAAGCCTGTTATTGCCTTTCTCTTGCCCTTGGCGCATATTGGACTCCCCAAGGAGGGAACCATGGAAAAACGCCTTGAGCGGCTGGAAAGCCTTGTCGCCCTTCAGGACAGGACAATGGAAAAGCTGAACGATCAGCTCTATGAGCAGCAGAAACAGATCACCGACCTGAACAGGGTCGTGGAACGGCTGGCGAAAAAGGTCCGGGACATGGACGCGGACATGGAACAGTCCGGCGGCCTGGACGTGCCTCCGCCGCATTACAACGGTTAGGGAGCGAATCATGAGTACACCGACCGCCCGCGACATCATTACCAGACTCGGCCTGGTCCCCCACCCAGAAGAAGGCGGCTGGTTTCTGGAAACGCACCGCGCAAACGAAACCTTTGCCAAGGACATGCTGCCGGGCCGGTATACGGCTGACCGCTGCCACTCGACCGCCATTTACTATCTGCTCACGCCCGAGACCTTCTCCCACATGCACTGCCTCGAATCGGACGAGATCTTTCACTTCTATGCAGGCGGTCCGTGCGAAATGCTCCAACTCCACCCGGACGGAACCGGCCAGGTGATCACCCTGGGCAACGACCTGATGGCCGGGCACAAACCGCAGGTTCTCGTGCCCCGGCATTCCTGGCAGGGAATGCGCCTGGTGCCGGGCGGCGCGTTCGCTCTCATGGGCTGCACCGTGGCGCCGGGATTCGAATTCGCGGATTACGCCCACGCCAGCCGGTCCGAGCTGATGGAACGGTATCCGAACTTTCGGGAACGGATCATCCGACTGACCGCCGAATAGCAAACGGGGTGCATCTCCTGACGAGAGCACACCCCTTTGGAATAGACGACAATAAATACGTCTCAACCGGGCCCGAACAATCGGCCTCCCTACTCCGGCACCCCCGGCCACTCCACCGCGCCGGGGAAGCCCTCCTGTTCCGGCACGTCGCGCAGGGCTTGGCGATAGGCGGCCCAGGCCGTTTGATCCACGGGCGCGTCCGCTACCTGGGTCCAATCGCACCCGGCAAGCAACCGATCCCGCTCGGCCCTGACCTGTCCGGCCTCATGCTCGGCCCTGGCCGCTTCGTCCACCACGGCACTGGTGATCTCTTCGCGGTAGATCATATCCGCGCCCTTGGCCCACTCTGTTGTGTATGTGGTGAACGGGTCGCGGGCGACAGGCACGGCCTCGTTGTAGCCCAGCCCGTCCCGCTGTTCGCGGGTCAGGTCTGCAAACTTGCGGATGAAGCCCGCAAATTCGAGTTTCGTCGGCGGGTTCAATTTGATTGTTCCGTCTGGATATCTGTACATACTGCCTCCTAAATGGCGTTTCTGTATTTGTTCTGAGTTCGTGCGACTATTGCTATGTGCCCTTGTCCGTTCCCGTTTGAGAAAGTATCTGTGCTGATCATCTTCTCACCCGTAGACAGGAGGTCAAACAGCGCGGTGGTATATACGGCAATTTCCTGGGTAGACCACCATTCTTGCACCGGATTGACCGGACTTCGCTCCCGGTTGTGCATGAACCACCTGCTATTTATGGCAGTATTTCTATGAAACATGGTGGCAAGAGGCGTGCCGTCTGTATCAAAATACGCACCATTTGCATTGGCATTGCCTTGGTACTCAATAAACTTATAAAGCTCAGCGTCGGCAAAAAGATACATGATGAAATTGACAGTATTGCCGTTTGTGTATGCGGCGTTGCCAAGCGTCACGTTTGTGGATGTTGCTGCTACGTTGTTCCAAGGAGCCGCATTCGTGGCGGCAACCGCCCCGCCGTCAAGATACATAAACTTGGTCGGCCCGGTATAAGCATCCTGCGTAATCCAGCTTTGCCCATTGTTCCGTGCTCTTGTAACAACGAATTTTGGCACCGCTCCAAGGCCGTGCGGGATGGTGTGACCCGCTGTGGCATTCCCGGTATATTGGACCATATCAAATCCGGCGGTGGCCGATTTGCGGAATATATAGGCCATGTACGCCTGGCCGTCCGTAAGAAGGTTGTCCGGCAAGGTTATGGTGCTACCCGATACGGTCAATGGGGCTGCCAATGTGGATTCTACGGCTGTGCCGGGACAGTACAAAGCCTTGTTCAATCCCCGCATAGTGTCTATCCAGATTGATGCTCCACCACTCACGGACTTGAGTATCAAAAGCCAGTCTTCGTTCTCCGCATCCCAGCCCGCCGTGATATTTTGCGAGGCAGCAGAAGGCGCGACAAATGACGCAACCGTGAAATACTCTTCCGGGTTCAATAGCGTCGGCTCCGCCCTGTTCCTGTCTTCAAGCGTCAGGAACCCGGTTGGCGGCGTGTGCGTCAAGTCACTCTCGGCAAACGCAAAGGCCACTGTAGAGCCGCCATACATACCGGCACCGGGAAAATAGGTTCGCCCGTCAGGCGTCCATGTTGCAGCAGCATGGGTTGTATCTCCGGCCAATATCTCAGCCTCTGTGGCTCCATAATGCCATGTGCCGTTCACGCCGAACCATACAGCACCCACCTCCATATCAACCGCTACTTGTACAATGTCTCCGGGAGAATAAGGGGAACCATATGGATTTATTGTATTTGCATTACTATGCATAATACGTGAATCGCCCGGATATGAATACCACCCGATCCCATGCTGGCGGTATGCTACATGATTAGTATCGCTAGGCCAGGGGGTAACTCCAATCATACAACTACCGTTAGTATGCTGGCACTCAAAGTAGTGCTTGCCGGTTGTCATGCCGTACCAACCCTGACAGCCTCGGTTGTTTGCGGGCACCCACCAAGACAAGTTACCGTTTGCGTAACCACCGCCTGAATAGGATAAGGGGTTTATTGTGCAACAATTGTTCGTCGGCGTATCTGTGGATTGCGTTGCACTGGTCAAGGTCCAGTGATTCCCGTTCCCGCTCGTATCGTTTCCAAGGTCGGCGGCGTTGGAAAAGTCAAGCAACATGTGCAGGGTCAAACCACTGATAGACTTCGGCACCCACAGGCCAGGGACAGTGGAGGATTGTTGCCAGAAGTCAGTATGTGTTAACCCGCTTTCGGCAATTACCAGCCTACTATAGTACCCATGGTGTGTTCCAGCATAGGCCAACAACAGCGCACCAATAAATCCAGCGTAATTACTTCCTACACTTCCGGTATAATTAGCCAGTTGCGTGCCCTGTTTCCAGACTTCAACGGTGTCGCCGGTCTTTTTGATGGTCAAAAGGTAATGGTGCGTCGGGTCGCACAGGGTTTTGGTGGAGTCCACCGCAGTGGGTTTGAACCCCAAGGCAATGGTGCAGTCGTTGGCCACCGCGCCCGTGGAGCTGTACCCGCTTTCGCACAGGGCCGAGTACGGGATATCGAGCGGATAGACGCCGCCCCCGCCGGTCCCGCCGGTTTCTTTTGGCGTCAGCATGGTTACGCCTCCATGTTCTGCAAGTTCACGATGGTCTTGCGCGAATTGTATTGCTCCACCGCAATACGGATTTCTCCGGCAGCGGGATCAGGATCGGGCAGGTTGCCGTCGGTCTTGTACGCGGCGGCAAGGGTCAAGGCGTTACCGGCCGGATAGACGTGAAAGACATAGGTGCCGTCATAGGGCAGGGCCACCTCGCTGAACGCGCTGTCCGCGGTCAAGGTCCATGCGACATTATTGCGGGCCACGGTCAGGTTGGACAGGTCCGTGCCGATGTGCGCCTGCGCCTCGTCTCCATACACGGCCCGAAGCAGGTCGGCGGTATCCGCCTTGAGAATGTCCGCATCAGCCGGTTGGGCACCGATGGCGGCAACGACCTCGCTGTTTTCCTCGCACCCCGCCACGGTCAGCCCGGCCGAGCCGAACCCCAGGTTGAACAGGGCTTCGGTGGGGTTGTCCGCGTCGGTGCCGCCCTGACTGATGGGAACGGGAGTGGGAACGGAGCCGAGGGCCACGAGGTTTCGGTTCACCAGCTTGTTTCCGGCACTGTCCCATCCCAGCATCTTGTCGGCGCTCGGATCGGGCAAGGTGACGCCCGTGACCGCCGAGGACACGCGGAAAGAAATGGTCCGATCCAGTTTTTCGGCCAGTGTCTGGCAGATCATGGTCAACTTGTCCAGGGCGGCCTCGTGGGTGGCAGCCGGAAAGGCATCGTTCTCCACATAGTCCACTTCCTGTACAATAGCCGGTTCACGACGGATGACCAGGGTTTGTCCGACTTCAGGCGGCACGGTCATGGTGCACACCCCTCCGGTCTGTTCCCCGGCCCCGGTGAGTTGGTAGTCGGTTCCTTGGAATTGCACGGATTCGACATCCTCGACATTGATGAGCACCACCTGGATGTCGTCATTGCACAGGAACATGAACGGGATGGCAAATGCCGAAGTGGAGCCGTTGCCGCCATAAATGGTTTTCGATTCAGTGGAAGACAGGGTCATGCCTAGCTCCTTGTTCCGTAGATTTTGGACCCCAGGGACAGGGTGGATCGATCCGCAGACAGACCGGAATTGATACGCAACAGGTTCGACCTGTGCCGGGCGTCGTCCAACACCCCGCGCGCACCCATCTCACCCTGGAAAAGCACGTCCTCCTCGTCCTGCCTGTCCTGAATGCGCTCTGCATCCCGAATGAGCTTCTTGGAGCCGGACATGGCCAGGTTTGAGCCGCCCCAGTCCGTGTTGTGGCCGGACCGAGTCTTTTCCCGTTCTTCGCGAAGGGCCTCGCCATCCTTGACGGCCTTTTGCCGGATGTCATGCGCATCGCCTTTGGCTTCGGTCTCCCAAAGCCGTGCCTGAACCGAATTTTCGCCTTTTGACCGGCTGTTGATGCGCTGCTGAAAATCGTTGAACAGACCGAATCCCTGCTCCAGGGTATCCAGCGGCTGCGTGGAATTGGTTCCCATGATTATTCCTCTTTTTATTTAAATGGTTTATCCGGTTATTCATTGACCGCCAGGTGCGGGACGATGAGCAGTACGGACATGGGCAGGGGCTGGTCCTGTACGATGGTCAACAGGCCGTCTCGCCCCCAGCCCTTGGGAAAATTCACGATCTTGTCGCCGTCAAACGCGCCCGGAGATTGTCCCATGGGCGTTGCAGGCGAGCGGGAATAGACCGGCTCCAGATTGGCCGCGTCAGGCCCGATCCTGCCCCCCAAGGTCTGGTAGAACCGGGCCGCAACCTTGATGATGCGCTTCTTTTTGGTCTGGGAGGTTCCACGCTGGCTGCCTGCGTCCAGGCGCATGGGTTGCAGCCGTGAAGCATAGGCAAGCCCGGCGTGGATGATCGAGGCGGGCCGGTCCAGGACAAGCGTTCCGTCCTGGCCCACCACCTTGTCTCTTTGCACGGCACCGTCGGCCAGCACTGACACGGTCCTGCCCGTCAGGTGATCCAATCCCTGCACGATATCCGTAGGATCGCCGGCATACGTCAAACCGCTGTCCACGTAGAAGGCGTTTTCGATGCGGCCGTCGAAGTCCCCTTCCAGGTATTCGATGTAGCGGCGTTGCTCGCCGTTCACGGCCCGGGCCACCACGATCCACAGTTCGTCACGCTTTTTTGCATCGTTGTAGATGGAGGTGACCTCCTCCACCGCGCCGTCGGTGATGATCCGCGACCAGGCCGCCACCTCCTGGTCCGGCACATAGGTCAACGCCACGAGCACGCCGTCGGACCGCACCCCATAGAGTATGGAATCCGGTTCCTGGACATAGGCGAGCCGGGTCAGGCCGCCTTCGGTGATGTGCTCGGACAACAGGGTCAAATCCCTGGAAACATAGGCATCGGACTCGTACCGGTAGGACATCTCGCGGATCTTTCTGCCAGCCCGCTGGATATAGAGGGTGGCGAAGCCCACCGACTCGGGCCTGGTCGAGGAGGCACCACAGGTGCCTTCATGGTTGGCCTTGACGTTCCCCGGGGACAAAGGTTCGCTCGACGATGCGGCCAAAGTCCATTCCCCGCCCGCCGTGCCGATCCACAGGCTGCTGCGCGAAACGATGAACTCGATGCCGTTGGCCTGACGACCTGACAGGGTCACTTCAAGGCCGTCGTCGTCCAGAGGCTCTTCCCCGGCCGGAGCATCCGTTCGGTCCCCTGTCTCGAAACAGTCCCAGTACTCCTCATTCAACACACCCCGATCATCCCAGATGGACTCGATCTGCTTGTCAGCCGGATCGTCGGCAAAGGTAATGGTCAGGTTCGTACCGGAGGCAGAGTAGTTCTTGGCCCCCTTGTACCTGTAGTAACGGGTGGTCCCGTCAGGATGCTGTCCCTTGAGGCCGTCCTTTGCCTCGAAGCCGTCGCCGTTCAGCAGCACCACGGTATCCCCGGCCTTGCCGTCGCGAATGCTGTCCGCATTACCGTCCTTGATCTCCCGGTCCCGCCAGCCGTCAATGGGCACTTCCCGGGTCTTGAGACGAAAATCGGCGAATGCGCCGGTGCGGGACATCCAGATGGTGGCCGGACTGTCCGGCGTCCCGGCCAGGACCAGCCGCTGCTCATAGAACCCCACGGCAGAAGGATAATTATTGGCCTTCCAATTCTCCGGTTGGCCGATGAAAGCCATCTCTTTGAGGGTCCAATTGTCGTGATCCACACGAAGCATCTCCCGTGGGGGATGGTCGGGATGGACCAGAATCAGGGTGTTTGCGGACTGGGCATGGCGTATCCGGTCGAACTCGGTCGAGGTGTAGGGAATGTCACGGACATACTCTTCCCCGCCCGAAAGGACGACCCCATGGCCGGAGAACACGCGCATGCGCCCCTGGCCCTGGTCGTCCTCGCCGAATTCCAGCACATAGGTTTCGGAGGCGCTGAATTCGAACGGTATCAACAGGACGGGCTTGGACGGGTTCAGGGTTTCGGCCACGAACCGGAACCCGGAGCGCCGGGTGGCCCCGCCGTGCGGATGGACATGAAAATTCTCCAGAATACGGCAGCCGTTGTAGTATTTTGAAAGATCGGTCCTCCCTTCCAGTCGCGGGCTGATCTCGCCTGCCGTGAAATTGGTGATTGCGGGTGTGGCTAAGCTCATTTCTCGTCTGCTCCTTGTTTTCGGGGTCAGTTCCCGTATTTGCGAAAGAGCATAGCCCCGGGTTTCGGGCCGGGAAGAGATCGGCTATCGAGCGGAGCTGAGGGGTATAAAAAAACAGCTTGACGGGGTATGGCGGGCAGAAGACTTGCGGACAGAACAATATGAAAAATTTTAACGCATTAATTCAACATATTATCGAGTGCCCGACGTGGATTTTGCGAGACGGAGCAGACGCGCCCGGGAAAAATCGGTCGGTGTTCGGGTACCAAATGACAAGCAAAAGCAGACAGACGGGATCAGACAATGGCAAGCATTCGGGGAAACGGTCGGGGAAAAGAAAAAAACGCCTGTTTTCCGGGGTGTTATCCGGAAAACAGACGCTTTCGTCCAAGCTGTTCAGATCGGCTCTAATTGACCATGGCCGATTTGGACTTCTGCCCGCTCTTTTCGCGGTTCAGGCGAATGACCTGGGTGGTGAATGTCGTCATTTCCGGGACGCACGCAGGGCACCCGTCGGACATGATCACACACCGCTCGTCAAGGGAGGACGGGTCGATGTTGGCCAGCTTCAGCAGTTGAGTCGTCATTCCACGCTTCCAGAGGATCGGTTGACCGCACTGGCTGCATTCCACGTACAACAATTCTGGATCAAATTTACTGGTCATGGGTATAAAGTAAGCGCCTCCCCGGCGCTTGGCAAGAGGCTAAGGCTTATAATGATTATTATCCTGCCTGACAGGACCACTATCCTCAACATGGGGCCGGTGGAGCCTGGGCAAAGCATTTTCGAGGCGAGACAAAGGAAACCGTGTTGCGCGGGTTGCAAAAGGCGACACTGGATGTGTCGGACGGCAAGCCGGTGGATGTGGGGCCTATCCTGAAGGATGTGGTGGAGGCCGGGCAGTTCAACCGGGGCAAGGCGTTCAAGCAACTTGCTGATGGCGGGCTTGATTCTGTGCAGGCAGAGGCCTTTCTGACGCGGTGGGACGGGCTGGCAGCGGCGCAGGGTTTGGATACGGATACCTGGGTCAAGCGGCATATCGCGGATATCGAAGTGGGCGGGGAAGACGGGCCGGGGATTCGGTTCCATGCGGCCATGTATCGTAATGATGTGGCGACGGTTGGCAAGTTTGTCAATCAGGTTCGCAACAACCCAAAAGGAAAGGCTTCCTTCTTTGAACTAGGTCAAAGCCATGAAACAGGAAGTGTCTTACTCACTTCGCACGCGGTCAATCATATTTATAAACGCCATCCGGGTGAAGCCGATCAAGCTATTCCTCTAATTATGGATGTCCTTGAAGGATATGATAAAAAAATAGAGGGAGACCCCCGTAAGAATACGTACGGTGGAAAATCTTATATCTTCGTAAAAAATAATGGTGGGATATCTCAAGCAGTTGCTGTCGAGACCGTTTCTGGCAAGAACGGCAGAAAGTCGTATGTTACCACAACGTTTATGGATAGCACCAAGGGTGTTGATAACTGGGTGAAAGCGAAAGAGGCGCGTCTGGCGCCCGGCGGCTCCCCGGGGTCAACCCAAGCCTCACATAGTGAGAGCGTCGTCCAGATCGATACCTCTTTCGATGAAAGTATACACCATCGGGGCGAAGTGCGCAAGGTTGTGGAGCGGTTGCAACGCAAGGCGAAAAATGCGGCTCCGCTCAAGGTGGTGGACACCTATGCCGAGCTGCCGGAACACGTCAAGGCAAAGTACCGGGAACGGCAAATGGTCGGCGGGGTGCGCGGCGTCAACGATGGACAGTCTGTCTACATCGTGGCGGATGCCTTTGATTCCGTGGATCAGGCCGTGGCAATCTGGATGCATGAACAGGGTGTGCATCATGGGCTGCGCGGGTTGATCGGGGATGATGCGAAGTTCAATACACTGATGGATTCGGTGTATGACCATTTCGGGGCCGAGAACTTGGAGGATATCCGGCAGGCCTACCGGCTGAATTTCGACAATGTGGCGCACAGGCGCGAGGCTGCCGAGGAGATGCTGGCCCATATCGGCGAAAAACTTGTCCAGGGCGGCGAGTTGACCGACATGGAGCGGTCCATGTGGGATCAGATCAAGGCCTGGTTTGCGCAATTCCTGCGGGAGCGCGGGCTTGATGTCGAGTTGACCGACGAGGACATTGCCGAGATCGTCAAGGACGCGGTGCGCTGGACCATGGACGGTCAGCCGGGCGTGTCGCGCAAGGGGCCGCAACGATTTTCCGTGAACGGGAAGGCTAATGGTTCCGTCGAGTTCCTGCCGGACGGCAGGGCGCATGTGCGTTTGTTCAACGGGGCCGATCTCGATCAAGCCGGGGAATCCCTTTCCCGCATTCTTTCCGAACGATTCAATGAATTCCCGCCGGCCGAGCGGCTGGACTGGCGTACCGAACGACCGGAGCGCGACCTGCCCGACCCCATGGACGACATGGAGTCGGACGAGGCGTTTGCGCGTGACGTGGAGGAGGTCCAGGCCATGGCCGCTGCCGGTCGTGTGACCGAGCAGGAGCTGGCGGAGCTCAAGGCGGCTGACCGTGGCGTCGAACAGGCTGGACGGCTCTCCGAGGCGTTCCGTGTGGCTGCCGAATGCATCATCAAAGGGGGCGTGTAATGGCCCGGTATCAAGTGGATAACTGTGTGGCCGACATCATGAAACGGGCTGGCGTGGACGACAACACGGCCATGGAAATCATGCAGTCCGCCATGAACGAGTCGGAGCGGATCAAGGCCGAACTCGGCGTGGATATGGCCGATGTGAGGCTGGACATGATCGCGCAGGGCTTTGGCGAGGCGGCACACGAGGCGGCTATCAAGGACAAGAAGCGGCTGCTTAAGAATATCAATTTTCACCAGCCGGTTTGACAGGGCAAAACATGCCTGGCACCAAACTTGATAAGTAAACGGGATTGGAAAGAACTTCCCTTGCAAGAGAGAACACAGTGAAAACGAAATACCTGATTATCGGAGCCGGTCCCACGGGGTTGGGCGCAGCGCATCGCCTGAAGGAACTGGGCCAGGACGACTTCCTGATACTGGAACGGCACGGACATGCGGGCGGTCTGGCCTCCAGTTTCCGTGACGAACACGGCTTTACCTGGGATATCGGGGGGCACGTGGTCTTTTCCCATTACCCGTATTTCGACGACCTCATGGACTCCCTGCTCGGCGACGAACGGCTGGAGCATGAGCGCGAATCCTGGGTGCGCTCCAACAAGACATGGGTCCCCTACCCGTTCCAGAACAACATCCGCCACCTGCCCAAGGAAGCGCGCTGGGAATGCGTCAAGGGGTTGTTGCCGGGCAACCGGAACGAGATTGCGCCCGAAAACTTCGCCCAATGGATCGACTGCATCTTCGGGACGGGCATCGCCAGGCACTTCATGACCCCCTACAATTTCAAGGTCTGGGCCACGCCGCCCGAACTGATGCAGTTCGGCTGGATCGGCGAGCGCGTGTCCGTGGTGGACCTCAAAAAAGTGCTTCGGAACATCATCCTAGAACAGGACGACGTGGCCTGGGGACCGAACAACACCTTCAAGTTCCCGCTCCACGGCGGCACGGGCGAGATATTCCGCAGGCTGGCCGATCGTGTGAAAGACCGCATACGATATGATCAGGCCGTGGTCTCCATCGATGCCGAGGCCGGGACCGCGACCACGGAAACGGGACTGACCGTGAAATATGAGACTTTACTCAATACCGCGCCCATCGACATCCTGGCTCGCGACTGGCTCACGGCCAAGGACGACGCCATGACAAACGCGGCAGGCAGGCTCACGCACAATTCGGTTTACGTGGCCGGGGTGGGGCTGGATATCCACGACCAGGCCGAACGGAACTCTCGCTGCTGGATGTACTACCCCGAGCCGGATTCCCCCTTCTACCGGGTGACCAATTTCCACAACTATTCCCCCAACAACGTGGCCCGCCCCGGCGAGCAGCTCGGGTTCATGTGCGAATCCTCTTTTTCGAAACACAAGCAGGAAAACATAGATGAACTGATGGACCGGACCATCGAGGGTCTGGTAAACACCACCATGTTGCACGCGGACAGGGTAAACGACATCCTGAGCCGATGGGAGATGGCCGTGGATTACGGCTATCCCGTGCCGTGTCTGGAGCGCGACGGCGCGCTCCGCGTCCTCCAGCCGAGGCTGGAAGCCATGGGCATCTATTCGCGAGGCCGTTTCGGCGGCTGGAAATACGAGGTGTCCAACATGGACCACTCCGTCATGCAAGGGGTGGAATGGGCGCAGCGCATGGTTCGCGGCACCCCTGAAACGACCTACACATTGGATTGATACACCTCATGAACACCGACATCTTCGAAAAACGCCGCGAAGCCCTGAAAGAGGAAATGCAGGCGCGCGAACTGCCCGCCATGCTCGTGTCCCTGGCTGCCAACCGCTATTATCTGAGCGGATTCGAACTGCACGACGCCCAGTGCAACGAATCCTCTGGCTGGCTCGTGATCACCCCGGGCGAGGACTACCTCTTCACCGATCCCCGGTATGTCGATGCGGCCCGCAAGACGTGGGACGAAAAAAACATCTGCGTCTACTCTGCCAAGAAGCATCTGGAGATCTGCACCTTCCTCAACGGCAAGGGCGTGACCGCCATGGGTTTCGAACCCAAGGCGCTGCATTTGTTCGACTACGACAAGCTCACCGAGTTCGTCAGCCTGACGCCCACGGAAAACATCGTGGAGAGCCTGCGCATCATCAAGGACGCCGACGAAATCCGGCGCATGGACGAGTCCATCCGGCTCAACCATGAATTGTTCGAATACATTGAAGGCCAACTCATCCCCGGCAGGACCGAAAGAGAGATTTCCTGGCTTGTGGAGAAATTCTTCCGCGAGCACGGAGCCGAAGGCATGGCCTTTTCCACCATCGTGGGAGTCGGCCCCAACGCGGCCCTGCCCCACGCCATTCCGGGCGAGACCAAACTCCGCGAGAACGAACTGGTGCTCATCGACACCGGCTGCCGCTACCTGGGGTACAACTCGGACCAGACCCGCACCTTCTGGGTGGGCGACACACCGTCCGACCGCTTCAAAAAGACCATGGATCAGGTGCGCGCCGCTCAAGCCGCGGCCATTGACATCATCCGCCCCGGCCTGTCCTGCGTGGACGCCTACCTGGCCTCCTACGCGGTCTTCCAGAAAGACGGGGTGGAAGGCATGTTCACCCACGGCCTGGGCCACGGCGTCGGCCTGGAGACCCATGAGCCGCCGAGCCTGTCCAGAGCCGCCCAGGGCGTCCTCGAACCCGGCATGGTGGTCACCGTGGAGCCCGGCCTGTACGACCCGGCCTGGGGCGGCATCCGCTGGGAATACCAGGTGCTTGTCACCGAAGACGGCTGCCGGGTGATGTAGCCTGCATCAGGCTGAAAACATCAATCGGCGCGCCGTGTCAGAGCATGGCGCGCCTTTTTCATTGCGGGAAACAGCCTTTGCGGACCGGAGTCGGTCACAGAACAAGCGCCTTCACGGCCAGGGCCGCGCCGAGCCACAGGCCCGAAACGACGATGCCGATCCAGGCGAACCGGGCCATGCCCCTTGTCAGCCACTGCTTCTGTATGATCAGGCCGATGAACACGACATGAAGCGGCACGGGCAAACTCAGGAGCAGGGCGTATGCCTGGTGTTTTACGCTGTGATCCATGCCGGGGAAAAAAAGCGCGACCAGCTTGCCCTCATAGGCCTCCAGCCCGACCACGCCGAGCAGGCACAGACCGATGAGCGTCACGGTGGTGCAGATATTACGGACGATGCCCCGAAAGGCTGGTGAGACATTCATATCCACACCTTGCCCCACTTGAGGAAATCGCGCAATACGGTCTTGACCGTCGCCCCACGCTCTGTCATCACTTTGAATGACAAAGTGAAAACTCCGGGGGGTGGAGATGAGCAAGAAAGTACGCAGCGTCCGTGTGCCAAAAGAATTGGAAAGCATGAACCTTTCGGCTATGATACGCGAGTGCGAGAAACACTTGCGCGACCTCGAGTCCGCCACCCTGCTCAAACAGCAGGGCAATTTGGAAGCGGCCGAGGCCCTCATGAAAACACGTCAGACCGACCTGGGCCGCAAGATCGGCAAACTGGTCTGGGAGGCGCGCGTGCAATACGGCAAATCCAGGGAGGAATAATATGGAACCGAAATCAGCAGCAGAATCCGAGGTGCTCATGACCCACCTGGTTCTGCCCCAGGATGCCAACCCGGCAGGCAATCTGCACGGCGGCGTCATACTCAAGCATATCGACACCGCAGGCGGAGTGGTGGCCAAGCGACATTCCCGCGGCAACACGGTCACGGTCTCCATAGACCGGATGGCCTTCAAACAGCCCGCCTACATGGGCGAACTGCTCACCTTCAAGGCAAGTCTCAACCACGTGGGCCGCTCCTCCATGGAAATCGGCGTGCGCGTGGAATCGGAAAACCTCAGGACCGGCGAAGTCCGTCATACCAACTCCGCCTACCTGACCTACGTGGCCTTGGACGAAAACGGAAGACCCACGCCCGTGCCTCCGTTGAAACTCGAAACCGAGACGGCCAAACGGCGCTACAAGGAAGCCGAGTTGCGCCGCGAACTGCGCAAGAAGGAACGGGAACTGGAAGAAGGCAAAAGGGTCTGTCTGCAAAAGGACTGAGACCGGAATCATTGATCGATAAACCGCCCGCAAGGCGGTTTTTTCATTTCCTGTCCTTGATGGAACCGATGTAGATGCCGACCAGGGCCAAGCCCACGCCGGACAATTCCACCCAGTTGACCGGCTTGCCGAAGAACAGGATGTCCCAGAGAAAGGACAAAGTGGGCTGCAACAACAGGATCAGCCCCACCAATGCCCCTCGCACGGCCTGGATACCCCGGGTGATCAGAAACCAGCCCACGGCGTGACAGATCAGAGCCAGGGCCGCAATGGCGACCACGGATTGAACTGACGGGAAAGCGAACGCCTGGCCCTGCCCCACGGCCAGGCCCCCGAGCAGCGCACCGGTGAACAGGGCAGCGGCAGCAGCCATGACCAGCGAATCCGCACGGTCCTTGGCCAGGGCATACTTGAGGGAGAGCATGTACAGGGCATAGAACACTGCGGTGAGCAGGCCGAAGATCACGCCCATCCGATAGTCGGAAGTAAACCCGTCCCATCCCACGCCCACCATGAGATAGAGTCCGGCCAGAGCCAAAAGTATGGCAATATACAGCCGTGGCGGCATCCGCTCCTTGAAGAACAGCGCGGATACGACCGCCATGGGAATGACCTGGAAATTGCCGAGCATGGTGGAAAGGCCGGGTCCCACAAAGGTAATGGACCGGTGCCAGAACACGAAGTCCCCGGCAAAGAACACCCCGGCCACCAACCCCCACTTGAGGACATTGGGCGTGAACAACCCGAGCTTGCCCTGCCGGGCCAGGAACGCCAGCATGGCCAGTCCGCCGATCGTCAGCCGATAGAATCCGGTCACATCCGGCGGCAGCCCGGCCAGGACCACCATGACCGACGAAAAGCTGATGAGGATTGCACCGACCAAAAGCGAACTCACGGCCGCACCACCTTCAGCCTGTGGCCCAGGCGTATGCCGTTTTCATCCACTTCAGCCACATACGGCCACGCCTCCACGCCTGCATCCAAGGCCCGATAAAACAGCTGCGCATAGACAGGATCAACGAAATCCGCCGGGCCGAAGCAGTGGCCGTCAGGCCGCTGAACCAGGAAGAACAGGGCCACCCGCACCCCGGTTTCAGCAAGGGACATGAGCTCGTGCAGATGCTTCTGTCCCCGCTCGGTGACCGCGTCCGGGAAGCAGGCCACGCCGTCCTCGACCATGGTCACGTTCTTGCATTCCACCCAGAGCTCGCCGCGCTCGCCGAAGAGGTGCGCGTCAAGACGGCTCTGCCCCACCTTGGCTTCCTTCTGAAAATGCGCGTAGCCGTCCATCTCGGCCATGGCCCCGGCCTGCCAGGCCGCATACAACATGCGGTTGGGCGTGAGGGTGTTCACCCCGACCATGGCCCCGGACAGTTCCAGCCCTTCGAGGGTGTACTTGAGCTTGCGGTCGGGATTGGCGGCGGGAGAAAGCAGGGCCGTTGCGCCCGGCTTGAGCAGACCGAGCATGGAACCCGTATTGTTGGTGTGCGCCTTGAGGATGACGCCCCTGTCCGGCCCGTCCAGGGCCTCGGCCTCCACGGTAAACCGCTTTATGCGGCGGATGAAGGCGCCCCTGCGGCAGGGGTACTGAAAGGAAATATGGGCAGCGGGTCTGGTCACGGTTTCTCCTTGAGCCAAAAGCCCTAGGTGACTTGCGGACCATTTACAAGAGAAACTCGACAGCCTGGCCGCTCTATTCCCCGGCCTCCAGCTTGCGCAGGGCCTCAATCACCTTCCGACCCTCGCCCTCGTAGGAGGCCCGTTCGCTCGCGGGCGTGGGGCTGCCCACTGCGGGCCACACCCCGGTCTGCGGCTCCGGGCCCTTGAGAGCCTCGCTGCTGGGATCGGTGTCGGTCATGACCGGGGTTTTGCGCAGGTCCACACCGGGCACACTGGAACTGAACTCGATGGGGATGTTGTTGGGATCAAAGGCGTAGATGGAATGGATGAACCCGTGATCGACCACCTCGGAACACCAGATATCGGCGGCCTCCAGCTTGTCTTTGATCTCCCACAAATCGTCTTCCGAAGCCACGCCAAAGGAAATGTGGTCGAAACCGATCCGCCCCTTGACCGGGAACCCGTGGTCCCGCTCTTCCAGCGGCTCCACACCGGGCCACTCGAAAAAGGCGATCATGTCGTTTTCGGATATCTCGAAGAAGTAATGGCGATACCCGGGATGCCCCAACCCGATGATCATGCGCATCCCCAGCAGATCGCGCCAGAAACGGATAGTGGCGTCCATATCGCCGGTGACCATGGCCAAATGATTGATACCGGTATATTCAGGCATGGAGTGTCCTCGCTGACGGTTCAGGAAAACAGCCTACCATGGAGCGGGGATCGATGAAAAGACATTGGGGCCACCCCGTTGACCGGATCATCCAGACAATACCCGTACCAGTCCGGGCCGCCTCCGGCATCCCCGATGGGGTCGGGCAAGCCACGGACTGATGTCCTCCGTGATGCCGCCGAAGGGATCATACAGAACCTCCTTTATCACGTAGCCACTGGTGTCGGCAACAATTCGCAAGGAGCCGACCTGATCAACGTGCAGGATGAACACGGCCCCATCTTCCCGGCGCATGGCATTGGGCAGTTGCGGGCAGATAATCCCGCATACGGCGGCCCGCCTTGTCGTAATAGCACCGGCAGACAAGCCGCCCGTCAATGCGCGCCTCAAACAGACGCCCCGCTGCGTCATAAGCGTAGACCCCTGCGACCGGTCTTCCCTTAACCATTTCGATTTTATCGACAATGCGACCGTTCTGGTCGCGCCTCAGTTCCATTTCAAATACGCGCATTCGCTTTCTCCTTTGAACTGCCCACGGCAGCCCTTGATTATTTGCGAAAAGCGTAACACGGGATATCCGCAACACCCCGTTTTGATAAAGAATGCACAGGAAAAGCACTTTGACAATGTTTCGTCCCACCCCGCAAAGCGACACCAAAAAGTTTGGGAAAGGGAGGGGATGGAGGTCTGGGGGAAGGCATCACCCCCTCCCCTCCCTTTACAAACCGGGGCAAATGCGCTCAAACTGGCTGCCATATGAAAAGAGTGCTTCTCCATATCTGTTGCGGACCGTGTTCCATCACCACCCTGAAAACCCTTCTGGACCAGGGATATGAGGTCACGGGTCTGTTTTACAACCCGAACATCCATCCGCTCATGGAATACGTGAAGCGGCGGGACGGGTGTTTGGCCGTGGCCGAGAAGCTCGGCATCAGGGTCATCGTCAAGGACGACGAATACCGGCCGCAGGAGTGGTTCCGGGCCGTGGCCCACCGCGAGAACAATCGCTGTTTCCACTGTTATGCCATGCGCATGGAGCGCACGGCGCAGATCGCGAAGAAGGGCGGATTCAATTTTTTCACCACCACGCTGCTCTATTCAAAACACCAGAAACACGATGGCATCGCGGCCCTCGCACACGACCTGGAATCGGCCCATACGAACTTTCTCTATCACGACTTCCGCGAAGGCTGGCAGGAGGGCATCGAGACCTCCAAGGAGTGGGGGATATACCGGCAGCAGTACTGCGGCTGCCTGTACAGCGAAAACGAGCGGTACAAGAAGGAACTGAAGGGCTAGGCCATGCGCACGCTGATCGAATTTCTCCTGCGGCGCGAGACCGTGCTCGTCGGTTTTCTGATCATCAAGACCGTGACCGCAGTACTCAAAGGGCTGGCGCTGAATACGGGCGAGACTTGGGGAATGGGCATCCTGGCCGTGGCCACCTATGCGATCATCGCCTGGTTCGCCCACAAGGGCCGGGTCATCTCCATCTGGGCCATCTCGATCATCATGCTCTATGAGGGAACCGGCCTTCTGCTGGTATCCTTGGGCGCATTCCCTGCGGCGCTCTCCGTGGCCCTGATCGGTCTGGCAGCGACCGCCTATATCTTCATCGGCACGCTGATCACGTTTTCCAGCCGCCACGTGCGGAGGTGATCCATGGGCAGAATCTATGGTGAAAACGTCCCGGTAAAACCCGCTTTCCCCGAGGCCGGGAGCAAGAGAAAGCCTACCAACGGGAACAACGGCAAAGGACTGTTGCTCTACATCCACGTCCCGTTCTGCCAGTCCCGCTGCCACTATTGCTCCTTCCATTCCCAGTCCTTCAATCAGGTCACCTTTTCCTGGTATTTCAATCTGCTGCTCCAGGAGATCGCTCTCTGGGGCCAGCGGCTGCAAAAACCGAAACTGCGCACCATATATTTCGGAGGCGGCACGCCGAGCCTGATCCCGCTGGGCCAGCTCGACCGGATCATGAAGGAACTGGACAAGGCGTTCACCTTCAACCCCGGCATGGAAGTGACCATCGAGGCCAACCCGGATTCGGCCCAGGACGCGAGCTATTTTCGGGGGTTGCTCTCCATCGGCTTCAACCGGCTGTCCCTGGGGATGCAGAGCCTGAAGGACGCCGACCTCCATGTCATGGGGCGGCCCCACTCGGTGGCCATGGCCTACCAGGCCTTTGACCAGGCGCGGCGGGCAGGATTCGGCAACATCGGCCTGGACCTCATCTGGGGACTGCCGGACCAGCGGCTCAAGGTCTGGCTCGACCAGCTCAGAATCGTGGCCGAGATGCGGCCCGAACATATTTCGGCGTATAACCTGACCTTGGAACCCGGCACCCTCATGGCCAAACGGTGCGGCGAAGGCGGCGACCTGACCCTGCCCCAGGACCAGGAGCAGGGCCGCATGTTCATATACGGGGCCGAATATCTCGAATCCATGGGCTTCATGCACTACGAGGTTTCCAATTTCGCGCGCATGGGCTTCATGTCCTCGCACAACTCCGGGTATTGGGACGGTTCGGACTACCTCGGCCTCGGCCCGTCCGCCGTATCCACCCTGGGGCGCAGGCGGTTTTCCACCCCGCGCTACATGGACGAATACGATGCCTATATCCGGGGGGCCATGGTGGGCAACGACTTCGAGGATCTGACCGACGACGATTTGCTCAAGGAGATGGTCATGCTTTCCCTGCGCACCAGCCAGGGCCTTGATCTCAAGGAGTACCGCAAACGCACGGGCTTTGATCTGGTCAAAAGGCAGGAACAGCTCATCACCGCCCTGCACCGCGAAAATCTGGTCCGCATCAGCCGGGGACGACTCAGGCTGACCAAAAACGGTATGCTCGTGTCCAACGTGATCATCAAACGACTGGCCTTCGAAGAATGACCGCCGCCTCGACCAGCCCTTCCCTGATCCGCATCTTCTGCCGTTTTTTCAGGCTCGGGCTGACCGCTTTCGGCGGGCCTGCCATGGTGCCGTATATCCGAACCATGGCCGTGGATCGGGAACAGTGGCTTGACGAAGACAGCTTCCGGCTCGGCATCTCCCTGACCCAACTCCTTCCCGGTGCAACGGCCATGCAGGTGGCGGCCTACGTGGGGCTGCGCGCACGCGGCGGCCCCGGTGCCCTGGCCGCGTATCTGGGCTTCAGCCTGCCCGCCTTCCTGCTCATGCTCGGCCTGTCCGCGCTCTATTTCTCGGCCCGCAACGTAAAAGCCGTGACCGCTGCGTTCCAGGGGATGCAGCTCGTCATCGTGGCCCTCATTCTCCACGCCGCCTTGAACTTCGCCCGGCAATACCTGGATTCCCTGTCCGCCCGGCTCCTGGCCTGCCTGGCAGGTGTCTGGCTCGGCCTCAGGGGCAACCCGATCCTGGCCATGGCCGTGGTCTGCTTTCTGGCCGTAATCTTGTTGAAGGATGAGCAGGGAGGTCGCCCGCTCCACCATGCCGGGACCGACACCAAGCCGCTGAAATTCGCCGGACTGCTCCTGGCCGGGCTGGCCGTCTTCATGGGCGCCCTCTACCTGACCGACCCCAGGCTGTTCGATCTGGGCCTGCTCATGATCAAGATCGACTGCTTCGCCTTTGGCGGCGGATACGTGTCCGTGCCGCTCATGCTTCATGAGGTGGTGGAAGTTCGCCACTGGCTGACCGGCAGCCAGTTCATGGACGGCATCGCACTGGGGCAGATCACGCCCGGTCCCATCGTCATGACGGGCGCATTCCTTGGATACGCCCTGGCCGGGGCCGTCGGTGCACTGGTCGCGGCCGTGACCGTGTTTTCTCCCTCCCTCATCTTCCTTTGCGCCGCCACACCCTTTGCCGACCGTTTGACCAGCTCCTCCCTGGCCCGGCGCGTGCTCAAGGGCAGCCTGATTTCCCTGGTAGGTCTCATGGCTGCGGTCGCATTCAGATTCGGCATGAGCGTCCAGTGGGACGCGCCCGAAGCCGTCTTCACCCTGCTCGCCTTTGCGGCCCTGCGCCTGGGCGTGGATGTCCTGTGGGTGGTCCTGGCCGGGGCCGCGGTCAGCACACTGCTTTTTTGATTCGAGCGCCGGGGCATGTTGACAGAAAGGGCTGACCCCCGTACAGAATCTAAAGAATATCTAGAGTAATATCCCGAACAGTTAAGGGCAAACGCTCGTTATCTGAAACCACACAGAGGCATGTGTATGTTCGATCCCAAAAGAGTTCCCTTTCGGTTCAAGCTCTCCATCGGCGTGACCGGCATGGTGGCGTTGACCGCCATCGCTCTTGCAGCCGGCATCATTTATCAGGTGGACACGGCCCTCGGAGAGCTACAGGTAGACCCGGCCAAATTGGTTGAAATGAAGCAGAGTCTCCTGATAATGGCCGGCATCATTGTCGTTGCAGGCATACTGGGTGCGACTCTTGGAAGCATCATTCTGGTGCGCACCCTGATCAAACCTCTGCGCAAGCTCTCGAACTTCACCCATGAGGTGGCCAGGGGCAACTACGACACCACCATCGAATACCTGCCTAAAGACGCCATCAGCGAGGCTATCGAAGCCGTAAAGAGCATGACGGGCGAACTCAAGACCAAGCTCGGCCTGGCCCAGGGGTTGCTGTCAGGCCTGACCCAGCCCTGCGTGGTGGTGGACACGAACGAGATCATCACCTTTCTCAACCAGCCGGAGCTGGACCTCCTCCAGATCGACGACCCGCCCTCAAAATTCATCGGCATGCACATGGCTCAATTCATCTATGGCGACAAGAACAAACCCACCATGCTCGGCGAATGCATGCGCAAAGACAAGGTCGTCGTGGCCCAGGTCACCGAGGGCAAAGGGCGCAAGGGCCGTCCCTACCACCTGCTGGTGGACATATCCCCCATCAAGGACCTGGATGGACGCATTGTCGGCGCATTCACCATCCTGACCGAGACCACGCAAATCAAACAGAGCGAGGCCGAAGCCCTGCACCAGCACAAGATCATCGTGGACGCTGCCAAAGAGGCCGAAGCCATCGCCGAACAGCTGGACACCGCTTCCACAACCCTGTCCCAACAGGTGGACGAGGCCAGCCACGGTTCGGAAATCCAACGCGACCGGGCCGGAGAAACCGCCACGGCCATGGAGGAAATGAACGCCACGGTCCTGGAGGTAGCACGCAACGCATCCGACGCATCGGTCAACGCCGACCAGATGCGGGATCTGGCAGAAGAGGGCGCCTCGCTCGTGAACCAGGTGGTCGAAGCCATCCAGGGTGTGGGACGCCAATCCGAAGCCCTGAAGACATCCATGGCCGTCCTGGACCAGCAGACCAAGGACATCGGAGCGATCATGCAGGTCATCGACGACATCGCAGACCAGACCAACCTCCTGGCCCTGAATGCGGCCATCGAGGCCGCCCGCGCCGGAGAGGCCGGGCGCGGCTTTGCCGTGGTCGCGGACGAGGTCCGCAAATTGGCCGAAAAAACCATGACCGCCACCAAGGAAGTGGACGAGGCCATTCAGGCCATCAGGACCGGCACCCACGAAAACGTGACGGCCACGGAAAGCGCGGTCTCCTCCATCCAGAAATCCACGGAACTGGCCAACGAGGCTGGAAAATTCATCGAAAATATCCACAAAAGCGTGATCATGGCCGCCGACCAGGTGCGCTCCATCGCCACGGCAGCCGAGGAGCAGTCCGCCACCAGTGAGGAAGTTGCCCGGGCCACCGAAGAGATCAACACCATTTCCAGCGAAACGGCGCACGCCATGACCGAAGCCAGGGCCGACCTCGATGCCCTGTCCACCCTAGCCGCCTCCCTCAAGGAACTGATCGGGCGGATGCAGTCCTAGAGTACTCTCTTCCAGAGGCCCTTTTCAGGATGGCCTCCGGCGGCTCCTCGCCGGAGAGCCCTTTGAAAAGGGTTCTCTGAACTCTCCCAAACTTTTTTATTGCGCCTTCGGCTAAAGCACGCGCCCTCAGGAACAAAGCCTTTTTCAAAAATACAGAGCTCAAACCTTTCGGACGGGCGAAGCAGGCTTCTCTTTTCCTTCGGCGTGGAGTATTGAACGGGCATGAAAAAGACACTCATCACCGGCGGCGCCGGATATATCGGTTCCCATGCGGCCAAGGCCCTGACGCAGCTCGGGCGCGAAGTGGTGGTCCTGGATTCCCTGGTGGCCGGACACCGCGACTTCCTCAAATGGGGAGCGTTCGAGCACGGCGACCTGGGCGATCCCGCCTTTATCGAGGGCGTGTTCTCCCGTCACGACATCGGCGAGGTCCTGCACTTCGCCGCCTTCATCGCCGTGGGCGAATCCGTGCAAAGGCCGCGCATCTACTACGGCAACAACGTGCGCAACACCCTGAATCTCCTGGACGCCATGCTCAAGGCGGACGTGAAAAGACTGGTCTTCTCCTCCACCGCTGCGGTCTACGGCGAGCCAATCACGGACATCATCGCCGAGGATCACCCGCTCTCGCCGCTGTCGCCCTATGCCTGGTCCAAGCGGATGATCGAGCAGATCCTGGCCGACTATGACCACGCCTACGGCCTGAAGCACGTCTGCCTGCGCTATTTCAACGCGGCCGGGGCAGACAGGGATGCCGAGATCGGAGAACGCCACCAGCCCGAGACCCATCTCATCCCGCTCATCCTGCATGCGGCCCTGGGACTGCGCGACAACATCACCATCTTCGGCACTGACTACCCGACCCCGGACGGCACCTGCCTGCGCGACTACATCCACGTCACGGACCTGGCCGACGCCCACGTCAAGGCCCTCGACTTCCTGGAATCAGGCGGTGCGTCCCGCGCCTTCAACCTGGGCAACGGCAACGGTTTTTCCGTACGCGAGATCATTGACGTGGCCCGCGAGGTCTCCGGCAGGGAGATTCCGGTCACGGAATCCGAACGCCGCGCCGGAGACTCCCCGGCCCTGGTCGCCTCAGCCTCCGCCGCCCGCGAAATCCTTGGATGGCACCCGCAATTCGGCGATGTCCACGACATCGTGCGCACAGCCTGGAACTGGCATCAAAAAGACTTGGCCTAGTCGGCATCCATGACCGCCCAAAAGCCCCTGGCCATCGTAAGGCGAGGGGCTTTTGGGGTGGCTGAAGCGACACTCTGTCAAACGCTTTCCCCGTACATCGTCAAGTTTCCCATTATAGTATCTGCTTCGAGTAGAGGCTCCCTAACGGGTGAGGGTCTCCCTGTTTCAAGGACTGGGGATCATGTGAGTTTCCGGCTTTTATCAAGTACATCCATGCCGAGTCATTCTTCCGGCATGGACGGTCAGACTTCGCAAGCGCAGCAGGTGTTCCAGCTACCCCACGGCCCAGAAAACTCCCAGAATTGTCACGCAACTCAGAATGGTTGCCACCAGCAACAAGGCCGAGGCCAGGGAAGCATCTCCGCCGTACCGGCGCAAGAAAACAACTCCCAGCACTGCCGGGGGCATCGCTCCCAACAGGACCAGAACATCCTTCCAGAGTTTTTCAAATCCCATTAAATCGGACACGTAGGACAGCATAAACGGTTTGATCAGGAGTTTTATGGCAACCACAATCGTCAGCATTACCAGGCATTGCCTGAGATTTGGAATTTTGAACATCAGTCCGACGGCAAGAATTGCAAGCGGCGTCAATGCCTGACTCAGTACATGACAGACATCAAAAAGAGGGCGGAGCAAGCCGTTTTCTTCCCCGGGCAATCCCAGTGGCTGCCAGGCCAGGCCCAGAAGCAGCGCAAAAAAGACCGGAGATTTAAAAAAGGCCAGGGAGGCTCCGATGTTCTCCCGGAAAGATACCCCTGAACTGCCGAAGTACGCAGCCAGCATGGGGCCCAAGATGAAAATGGGGTAGCCGACGCCGACTTCTGAGATGAGAACAGCCTCGGTCATGGCTTGCGGGGTGTCGGGATACAGTTGCATTATAATCGCATATCCCAGAAAAGTTGATGACCCGAAGGCAGCACAAAATACTATTGCTCCCTTTTCCGCTCTGGATAAACGAAACGCCGTTCCTGCACCCCAGGCCAGAGCTATGCATAACAGCTCTGCTCCTAACATCACGAATGCAGGACGCATGTATTCCGGGGATATGCTTGCGCTAGCCAGATTGACAAAAACCACTGCAGGGAGACATAATTCCGTGACGATCCGCGCAAGAATTAAGGAATGCTGTTCCTCAAGAACGTTCCGATGCCGTAAGTACAAGGCCAACATGTACACGATGACCAGACTGACAATTGCTTGAGTAAGATTGATAAACATCTCCATACGCAACCCTCATTGAATTCACGGTTAACAGATTCCTTGCCCTGCAATAACGTACTGGTCTTATACTGTGAATAAGAAATAAAGATCCTATACTGTCAACATCAGGCCTTTATTGTTTACAGCTATTATCTCCGACCCCACGCAATATCAGCACCGTGGGGAGGGAGCAACGACGAATCCCGGTTCAGCGGACAGTCAGGCCAACGCCAAGCGGACCAGCTTCGGGGTCATCTCGCCCGCCTTGCCTTGCAGGAAATAGTCGCTGGTGGTGTAGGAGTAATCCGTATCGTGAAGGTTGACCTCGATGATCGTGCCTCCCCGATTCTTGACGATATAGGGAATGCGTCCGGCAGGCATGACCTGACCGCCCGTGCCGATAATCAGGCAGACGTCCGACTGTTCGGCCAGTTCAACGGCAGCAATGTGCACGGCCGTGGGAATACCCTCGCCGAAAAACACGAAATCCGGCTTGAGCAGACCGCTGCAATGCGGGCACAGGGGCGGCAGTTTTTCCAGGGATATGGTCTCGGAGGCAAAGAACTCCCGGCAGTGCATACACTGCATACGCCGGGTGGAGCCATGGTATTCATGGACCACCCCGCTTCCGGCGGCCTGATGCAGGGAGTCGATGTTCTGGGTGATGATCCCGGCCAGCTTGCCCACAGCTTCAAGTTCGGCCAAGGCCGTATGGGCGGGGTTGGGCCTGGCCCGGCCGAGCGTGTCGTAAAAAATCTCTTTCAGCAGAGGCCAGACCTCTTCCGGGTGGCGCTTGAAGTATCCCTTTTCAAACATGTCCGGGTCATACTTTGACCACACGCCGCCCGGCCCGCGAAAGGGTGGAACGCCGGACTCGACGGAGATACCCGCCCCGGTGAAGGCCAGGGCGCACCGGGC
Organism: Pseudodesulfovibrio sp. S3; assembly: GCF_004025585.1. Classification (NCBI taxonomy): domain Bacteria; kingdom Pseudomonadati; phylum Thermodesulfobacteriota; class Desulfovibrionia; order Desulfovibrionales; family Desulfovibrionaceae; genus Pseudodesulfovibrio; species Pseudodesulfovibrio sp. S3. The sequence goes on along the minus strand of NZ_QTZO01000012.1, from coordinate 21,467 downwards.
ATTCTTCAGTGCAAGGGCTGCATTTTCCAGGGCTTGATTGGACATACTCAACCCTAATGCCCGGAAAAGGTAAGATGCAGTTGGCCCTGATCATCCCTGTTCAGGAAGAAGACAGCACCCCATCGGTCGAAGCAGTGCGCTTCCAGATTATCAGGGTATTCGAGAAAGGTCCGATCAATGGTAATCTCGGCGGTAACCGCCTCTCCCTTGATGAAAACCAGGCTCCAGGAGCCAATATCCGTGGCCTGATGTTCGTAATCGCGGCCCATCAGGGTGGTGAAGCCGTGATCCGAGCCGGGCAGAACCACACAGACCGAATCCCAGTCGTAGTATTCCATCAGGGCGTCCAGGGAAAAGGACTCGCCAGTCCCTGCCGGAGCGTTTTGAATCGCCTTGTTAAAACGGTCGCTGACATAGCGATCCGTGTAATCGAAGCTGAAAACCACGGCAAAAGCCAGGGCCAGCCCGACAATAACGACCAACGCGCTCTTGGTTCTCATGTGCATGGTCCAACCTCCCTGGCCGTGCAGCGCCGACTCCCTTCTTTCATAATCTCAACAAGTCCTATCGTTTTGAAGCAATGTGGTCAAATCGGTCACAGGAAAGCGCCCTGCCTTTCCCGTAAGAATGGCACCGCGCCCGGAGCAAACCTACATCATTATCCACATTTTTAACAAATTTCGTAAATTTTACGATTTTTTTGCACTTTTGTTAATCGAAAACAAAACCATTTTGTATAAAACCCCTTATTTTAGCCGTTTTTCATTGGCCCCTCTTTTGCATTAGGGCACCCCGGAGGTATAACGATGAACTACACAGACAACGCTTTCATACTGATCTGTGCGGCCCTGGTCATGTTCATGACCCCCGGCCTGGCACTGTTCTACGGCGGGCTGGTCCGCTCGAAAAACGTTCTCGCGACCATAATGCAGTCTTTCATAATGCTCGGGCTGGTGTCCGTGCTGTGGGCGGTCATAGGATATTCCCTGTCCTTCGGTTCCGACATCAACGGGCTGATCGGCGGGCTGGACTTCGCTTTCCTGAGCGGCGTCGGCCTGGACAACGCCGGGTCGCCTGCCGAAAACCTGCCCCACCTGACCTTCATGATCTTCCAGTGCATGTTCGCGGTCATCACGCCCGCACTGATCACGGGCGCCTTTGCCGAGCGCATGAAGTTTGCAGGATTCATGGTCTTTTCCGCCCTCTGGTTGATCCTGGTCTATGCCCCCATGTGCCACTGGGTCTGGGGCGGCGGCTGGATGGGCGAGATGGGCGCCCTGGACTTTGCCGGCGGCGCGGTCGTACACATGAGCTCCGGGGCCGCGGCCCTGTGCTGCGCCATCCTCATAGGTAAAAGGAAAGGCCACGGCACCAGAGCGTTCATCCCCCACAACCTGCCCATGACCATTCTGGGCGCGGGCATTCTCTGGTTCGGCTGGTTCGGCTTCAATGCCGGTTCCGCCCTGTCCGCTGACGGCGTTGCAGCCAACGCCTTTGTGACCACCCACATGGCTGCGGCCGCTGCGGCCCTGTCCTGGATCATCGCGGAATGGGTGCACGGCGGAAAGGCCACCACCTTGGGCGCAGCCTCGGGCGCTGTGGCCGGTCTGGTCGCCATCACCCCGGCGGCAGGCTTTGTCACCCCCATGTGGGCCATCGTGCTCGGCCTGGGTGCGGGCATCATCTGCTACGGGGGCATCATGCTCAAGAACAGGTTCGGGTATGACGATGCCCTGGACGTGGTCGGCATACATGGCGTGGGCGGCACCTACGGAGCACTGGCCACCGGCGTGCTGGCCACGGTCGGCGCAGAAGGGCTGATCGCGGGCAACCCCCACCAACTCTGGGTCCAATTCGTATCCGTGGTCGCCACCTGGGGATTCTGCTTTGTCATGACCTTCATCCTCTTCAAGGCGGTGGACGCCACCATCGGCCTCAAGGCAACCGGAGAGGAGCAGGACAAGGGCATGGACATTGCCGAACATTCAGAGACCGGATATCAGTGGCAGTAAGGAGACAGTGACATGAAGAAGATAGAAATCATCACCCGGACCTTCAAGCTCGACGAGGTAAAAACCGCCCTGTCGGGCATCGGCGTCAAGGGCATGACCATCAGCGAGGTCAAGGGATGCGGCCGCCAGGGTGGCCACAAGGAAGTGTACAGGGGCGCGGAATATCAGGTGGACTTTGTGCCCAAGATCAAAATCGAGGCCGTGGTCGAAGACGACTTCGCATCCCAGGTAGTGGAAGCCGCCCGCAGCGCAGCCTATACCGGCGAGGTCGGCGACGGCAAGATCTTCGTCTCCACAGTGGACGAAGTGGTCCGTATCCGTACCGGCGAAACCGGCGAAGAAGCCATTTAACCGGCCGGCCATCCCGGACATCTAGAACACCATCGTCCCGGACGATTCCGGGCCGATTCTCCCGGGCCGCACGCGAGGTTTGAGAGTCCCGACGCCTGCCCGGAACCGGCCTGACCCAAGGCCGGCCAGCGGTCGGGGGAATGGAAAGGCCCCCGACCGCCTTTTTTCCCATCTTGTCATGCAACCCTTGACGCCCCAGGTTCATCCCATGCGACCAGACAGCCACCTGCCCGACTCCGCCGTCAAGCTGAAACAGGCCAGGGCTGATCTGTGGAAGCGGGCCAAAGCCGGTTCCGTGGGCGGGTTCGCCTGGGAGTACACCCATCTGGTTGATCGCTACTTCCGGGACCGCATCAGGGAAGCCGGGGCACAAAAATTCGCCTTTGCCCTGGTCGCCGTGGGTGGATATGGTCGAGGAAGACTCTGTCCAGGCTCGGACGTGGACGTACTGGTCCTGTTCAAACAGCGCATCCCCGCAGGGGCCGAACCCTTCATCAAGACCCTGCTCTTCCCGCTCTGGGATCTCGGCCTTGACCTGGGCCACGGCGTGCGCACCATCTCGGACTGCGTCTCGCTGTCCAAAAAGGATTTCCAGGTTCTGGCCTCGCTCATGGACGCCCGCCCCCTGGCCGGAGACGCCGAGGTCTTCGACCTGTTCCAAACCGACTTTGAAGCCAAGGTCCTCAAGAAGACGGGCACTTTTTTTGCCCGGAGCCTGCGCGATCACAACAGGTCACGCGCCCGGCAGTACGGTGACGCCTCCGGCCTGCTCGAACCCGAACTGAAAAACGGACTCGGCGGATTGCGCGACGGCCAGCAGGTGTTCTGGCTGCGACGCGTGCTCGAAACAACGGGCCTGAAACCGGTCTTCCTGCCCGAGGAATTCTCGCGCCTTCGCGATGACCAGGCCTTTCTGAACCGGGTACGCACGGCCCTGCACCTGGCAGCGGGGCGCAAGAACGACCGGCTGTTCTTTGACCTCCAACCGCCCACGGCACGACTCATGGGTTTTGCGGTCAAGGACGCATCCCCCCAGGACACGGGTCGGGCCGTGGAGTTCTTCCTCTCCCGGCTGCACCAGGCCATGACCCGCATCAAGACCATGCGCGAAGCCATGTTCCAGGAGGGCTTTCCCGAAAAGCACCCCGCTCCGCTGCCAAAGCTCTCCATCCGCAACATCGCAGCCTGCCCCGAGGGCCTGTTTTTCAAGAGCCAGTCGGCTGTAACCGCTGGCAACGTACTGGGCGCATTCCTGGAATCCGCCCGCAGCGGGCTGCCCCTGACCTGGGGCGCACGCCGCATCATCCGACGTAATCCCGGCCGGTTCGCAGGCAGGCTCGTGGCCCGTGCAGAGACCCTGTCCATACTGGTGGAAATCTTCATGGCCCCGCACTGCGGCGTGGCCTGCGAGGGGCTGCTCGAAACCCGCCTGCTGCCTGCCCTCTTCCCGGAATTCGGCGACGTGGAACACCTCATCCAGTTCAACGACTACCACGTCCACCCCGTAGGAAGGCATACCCTGGCTACCGTTGCCCTTCTGTCCAGCTTCCTGTCCGACGACTCGGACTGGACAGGCGAACTGGCAGCCCGAATCCCTGACCCAAAGCGGCTGATCCTGGCCGGTTTTTTTCACGACCTGGGCAAGGGCGAACCGAGCCACTCCAAGGCCGGTGCCGATATCGCCCGTGAGGTTCTGACCATCTACGAACGGGAACAACAGGTCATCGACGATGTGGCTTTCCTGGTGGAACACCACCTGCTCCTCCCCAAGGCCGCAACCCGGCGCGACTTGTCGGACGAACGTGTGGCCGCCGAAGTCGCCGGGATTGTGGCCACGCCCGAACGACTGGACATGCTCTACCTTCTGTCCGTGGCCGATTCCATGGCCACCGGCCCGCGCGCCTGGAATTCCTGGACCCGCTCCCTGTTCGGCGAACTCTATTTCAAGGTCCGCAACCTCCTTGAGCACGGTCCCCTGTCAGAGCCGGACGCCGCCAAACACCTGTCCCACGCCAAAAGCGCCGTGTTCATCTCCGCCTCGGATCAGGACTCGGCCCTTGTCAGCGCGGCAGTGCAGGCCATGCCCCATCGTGCCTTTCTGGCCCTCACTCCAACGGCAATCGCCGCACACATCCGTTTGGCAAAACGGCTCAGGGACGGCGTGGCCGAAGACCGCATACGCAAACCCTCCTCCATCGGCGGCAAAGGAGTCAATTTCATCGAAGCCGCACCGGGCAAGGCGGAAAACACCTATGAACTGACCATTGCCGCCATGGACCAACAAGGCCTGTTCGCCACCGTGGCCGGAGCCATCTCCCTGCACGGCCTGAACATCCTGGCCGCCGACATCTTCACTTGGAAAGACGGCACGGTGGTGGATGTCTTCACCGTGAACGAACCACCTGAAAACCTCTATCTCGAAGAGGTCTGGGCCCGCGTCAGCCGTTCCATCGGGTACGCCCTGGTCAACAAACTCGATCTGGCAGCGCGCCTGGAAGAGCGGCGCAACTCGCCGCTGACCAGGGGACGCACCGGCCCCAAGCTCCGCCCGCTGGTGTCCATCGAAAACAAGACAAGCGATTTCTACACCGTGGTCGAAGTGGCCGCCACGGACCGGACCGGGTTTCTCTTTGACATGGCCCGCACCTTGGCCGACCACTCCCTGTCCATCCACCTGGCCAAGATCACCACCATCAAGGGCAGGGCCGCCGACATATTCCACGTCCGCACCCTGGACGGCCAACGGCTGCTCGACACGGAACGGATCAACCTGCTGAAGCAGGCCCTGCTGCAAGCGGCCAAGGCACAGTGAGGCATCTACGGCGCAGACCACGCCCTGAAACGACTTTACTTTTCAAGTGCCATCCTTAGAGTAGAGAAAACGTTACCCAAAGGACGGGCCATGCCGATCAAGCTCACCATATTTTCGGATTTCATCTGACCGTTCTGCTTTGTCGGCAAGGGCATTGTCGACCACTTCAAGAACGAGTTCGACATAGAGGAGACCTGGATTCCCCATGAGATACACCCGGACACCCCACCCCAGGGGCGGATCATGACCGAACTCTTCGATCAAATTGACATCGACCAGGTGACCATGTCCTGCAACCAACGGGGCAAGCCCTACGGCATCCGGTTCAAAGAGATGACCCTGCTCGCCAATTCACGGCTCGCCCTTGAAGCCGCCGAGTTCGCCAGGGACGCCGGAGCCTTCCAGGCCTTTCACGGGCGCATATTCGAGGCGTATTTCACTGACGGCCGGAACATCGGAGACCTGTCGGTCATCCTGGATGAGGCGGTCCGGTGCGGACTGGATACCTACGCGTTGAAAACCGCCCTCGATGAAAGGGTCCATGCAGGCACCGTGGCCGAAGGGTCCATGGCTGCACGGGCGGCCGGTGTCACCGCCATTCCGACCTTCCTCATCCCCGGCCAGCCACCCATCACCGGGGCCGTGCACGAGGAAGTCATCCGCAAGGCCCTGCAACAAGCGGCAAGTGTTATTCCAAGCTGAGTCAACAAACGACCGCAACCAACCGCAACAAGCATGAGACATGACAAAAAAAGCTGAAATAGTAGTATTTTTTACTGGAGGAACCATCGGCATGTCCCCGGTCGAGGGCAGTGACGGCGTGGCTCCCGGCGGCAACTTCGAAGCCCTGCTCAACCAATTCAAACCGTCGGAAGCGGATGTTGCCCTGCGCCCGATCCTGTGGTCGGACAAGCCAAGTCCTCACATGACCCCCAAGGATATGTTCCGGCTGGCCCGCGACGTGGAAACGGCCCTGAAGCAGGAGAACGTCCTCGGCGCGGTGGTGCTGCACGGCACCGACACCCTGGCCGAAACAGCCTACATGTGCGACCTGATCATCGACTCCGACAAGCCCGTCATCCTGACCGGGTCCATGCGCTACTATTCCGAATCCGGGTACGACGGCATCCGCAATCTGGCCAACACCATCCGGGCCTGCCTACTCCCCCTGCCCCCGGGCGTCGGCGCTTGCATCCTCATGACCGACCGCATCTTTGCCGCGCGCGAAGCGGTCAAGGTCAACTCCCTGAACGTGGACGCCTTTGAATCCCGCGAGGCGGGCGTGGTCGGCTACGTTGCCGGAGAGTCCGTGATCCTGGCCAAACGCAACTCCACCCCCTCCCCGCGCCGCAAGATCAGCCCCGAGAACATTGTCCCGGAAGTACCCCTCATCACTGCCTATACCGGCATTGACCGATCACTTCTCGATCATGCAATAAGCATTGGGGCAAAAGGAATTGTCATCGAAGGATTCGGAGCCGGGAATGTCCCCCCGGCCATGGTCGAAGGCATAGAAACCTGTCTGCAGGCACGGGTGCCCGTGGTCTTGACCACCCGCTGTATCGAAGGCGGAGTCTGGCCCATCTATGGATACCCTGGCGGCGGGGCCGACCTGAAATCAAAGGGCGTCATCATGGCTGGGCGGCTCGGCGGTCCCAAGGCCCGGATACGCCTCATGTGCGCCCTTGGCCTGACCTCGGACATCAAGGAGATTCGGGAGATATTTGCAGAAGCCTGATCCGGCGGACCGCCTGCTACTGATCCAGGGACGTGAATTTCTTGAAATCGGACAAGGCCCGGACCTGAACTATGCGCCGAATCGCATCGATACGGTCATGGTTCTCGATGACCAGGCCCACTATGTCCCTATCCAGAAAGCCCTGTTTCGCCATGGATTGGAGCACGGCAATGGCGCTCTCCTTGTTCATCCCGGAGCGATAGGGCCTGTCTTCGGTTATGGCCGTATGCACATCCGCCACCTGCAGTATCCGGCTTCCCAGCGATAGCTGCCCGGCGTTCAAACCGTGCGGATACCCCTTGCCGTTCAGTCTTTCATGGTGCTGGCAGGCCCAGTCCGCCACCTCTCCCAGCCCTGGAAGCGCGCGCAGCACCTTCTCGCAAACCAGAGCGTGGTCTTGCATCCTGGCATATTCCTGTTCATCAAGGGCAGCAGGTTTGTCCAAAAGTGCGACTGGCACGGACAACTTGCCTATATCATGCAGATTCGCGGCAAGGCGCATACACTTCTGCTCTTGCTCGTCCATACAGGCCAGCTTGGCCAGTTGCACGGCCGTCTCGGCGACACCGAGGGAATGGGTGGCCGTATGCCGACTCCTGAAGTCAATGATGTGCGAGAAAAAATGCGAAAATTCGACCAGTTGGTCCGGGGTGATACGCACCTCCAAGAGGTCCTGACCCAACACGTTCTTCACGGGCGTGCTCATGTTCTCCATCAGCGGCCAGAACAACCCGCTTTGAGACAACTCTTCAAAAGCAAACAGGATCTCAGGCGCATACAACTCTGCACCATACCCGGCCACAATGGCCTGAACCTCTTCCCGGGTGTGGCCTTTCCGTTCGGCATTTCGCAAGATATCCACACGGTCGGCCAGGTTGAGGATGTTGGACATGAGCAGTACCTCCCGATCCTCCTCCGACCGAACGGCCTGCAAGTCCTCCCAGTTGGTATGGTGGTACTTGATCATTCGGGAAGGCCTTTCAAGGAAAGGATGGTCTTTGAGGAGTCGATGCCCCACCGCTGCATGTTCCGTAAGGGTGGAATCGAAGGACAGGCCGTCAAGCACTGCATCAAGGGAAAACGCGCCAATATCATGCATCAACCCGGCCAGCAGCAGGTCAAGGATCGAAGGGGAACCAATCCCGAAATGATTGCCCATGACCACCGAAGCCATCCCCACCCTGCGGTGATGGCCGGTGACCGTAGGCGATACATAATCAAGCGCGGTGGAAATACCGCTCACGAGATCGATCAGTGAAACATCTTCCATGATACTCGCACAACTCCAATAGGACGCTCTTCTACGCCGTCATGACTGGCTGCTCCGATGTCGTGTCAGCCTGCAATCATTCCCGAATGTGACAGGGTTAGTCTTTCCGGGCCGCGTGTCAACCTTGGCATTCATTCCGTGGATGGAATCACACCTCGCCCCTTACTGGCAAACGGTGTCAAGCTGCTTTTATATACCAATCGTCCGCTTTTCCCTGACATTCTTTGCCTGTTCAGGCTATCGCGAAAAACCCGTGATACGCTTTTACCGCCCGCGGCCGCGGCTCCGGGCGACCGGGATGCACCCTGCAACTTCAGGCGAAACGAGGTAATGGATATGGCAACAAGTGTGATTGAAATCTGCAACAACGCCCTGCTGGATCTGGGAGAGGACGTCATCATGTCCCTTGGCGACGAGTCCAAGGCAGCCGGGCTGTGCAACCACCGCTGGCCCGCCGTACGCGACGCCGTGCTCCGGGCGCACCCATGGAACTGCGCCATGGCCCAGGCCGAACTGGCCGCCGGAACCACTGCGCCCCTGTGGAAATGGGAGTACAAGTACGTCCTGCCTGCGGACTTCCTGCGCATTATCCGCATAGTAGGACAGGACGGAGAAGAGGTGGAGGACTGGGAGATTCAGTCCGGCATCATTTTGTGCGACGAGGAAGCGCCCCTCTACATCTCCTATGTCCGTCGAGAGACAGACCCAAAAAAGTACGACGCCCTGCTCTCCGAGGCCCTGTCCGCCCGGCTGGCCGCCACCCTGGCCTATCCGCTGTCCGGGTCCACGGCCCTGGCCCAATCATACTGGCAGATGTACCAGGACAAACTCATGGAAGCCCGCGGCGTGGACGCTCGCGAAGGCGTTCCCGAATCCGTCACCCCGGCCAGTTGGATGGGGGCCAAGATGGGACGCTGACCCTCCCCGAAAGACAATGCGGGCCCAGGACTGTTTCGCCCTGGGTCCGCACACAACAGAACAACGACACCGGCGTCAGCCCAGTTTGAGCGACACGGCGTAAAAGAACTCGTTCAACGGAGAATCCGACGGGGTAGTCCATTCCCGCTTGACGGAAACCTCGGGATGCTCCTTGAGAAACCGCCCGATCAGTCCCTGGTTTTCCTCGGGATTGAGGGTACAGGTGATGACCTCGATCCGGCCGCCGGGCTTAACCTGCTCAAAGGCATTTTCCAGGATTTCCGATTGAAGGATGGTCAGATCGGCCAAGTCGGAGGGCTTGCGCTTCCATTTGGTGTCAGGACGTCGCGACAGGACACCCAACCCGGAGCACGGCAGGTCCAGAAGGATGGTTCCGGGTTTGCGGGGCGGGGACGCCGTGGCCGCATTGGCCACGAAAGTCTCCACTCCGGGCAGATTGTGTTGCAGTGCGGACAGCCTCCCGCTGTGCGGGTCCGAGGCAAAGACATCGATGCCTTTTTCCAGCAGGATTCGCGTCTTGCCGCCCCGTCCTGCACAGGCGTCCCAGACCGGACCGGGCCAGGATTCCGGTCCCAGCGCCTCCACGGCCTGGCGGGCTGCAAAGGACTGGCGGGCCATGGGCGGGTCCGGCTCCCCTTCGAAAACCGTACCGGCAGGCAGCGCAAAACTCATGCCCTCAATGTCGATGACCTCGGGCCAACCCGCGATCTCGGCGTACAGCTCATCCGCTTCCGGGTGGCCGAAAAGGTTGAAGCCGAGCGCAGGCGGCTTGATCTGTGCCTCCAGATATCTGGTGGCAACCTCCTGGCCGTATTCGCGCCACCACATGTCCACCAGCCACTGCGGGCAGGAGTACCATCGGGTCAGGAACTCGGGCAGGGAGGCATCCTTGCGGAAGTAATCGGGATCAAAAGCGATATCGCCCAATTCGGACACGCGCCGGAGCACGGCATTGAACAGGCCGGCCATGCGTGCGCCGGGCTTGGATTTGGAAAACTCCACGGCCCAGTCCACGGAGGCATAGGCCGGAATCTTGTCGAGAAACAGGATTTCGTAAGTCGCCAGGCCCATGGCAAGGCGCATCTTGGGACCGAGTTTTCCGGGGTCCTTGAGGAATCGGGAAAGAATGTATTCGAGCCGCCCCTTGAGCCGGAGGTAGCCATACGACAACTCCGTGGCCAGGCCTACATCGCGGGGATCGCCAACGCCAGCGCTCAGGGCCTTATCAAGCGCGGCCTGAATATCCTGCTTTTCCATAAGACAACGGAAAAGGGCTTCAAGAGCCACCCGTCTCGCCGGAGGAAGCGGCTTTAGTGAATGATCATGCATGCGCAAAAGGTATCCCCGTCCGAAGATATTAGCAAGGAGCCAGACGCCATCAAACCGGGAGCACGACCATCCCCCAACAATGCGTACCTATTCGAATATCTTCTTGGCGGCCTTGCCGGCGTCCTCAGCCGCCTGGTCGAGCTGTTTGCCCGCCTTTTCCATGGGGCCTTCCTCGCTGCACCCAATGACCGAAACAAGGGTTAAGATAAGGCACGCCGCCAGCAGTATTCTTTTCCAGGATTCCATTCTTTCTCCTTGGGTCAGCTATCTGTTTTCCAAACGGCAGGTCTGGCTGTAGTAGGCCGTGCCGTCGCCCATGTCCGTAACCATGGGTTTGATGATGACATTGGCGCTGTGGCCGTACTTCATCCACCCGCCCCGGCGGATGATCACGGCCCGTGGATGCAGGTCTTCCAGAGTTTCCACCCGCACCTGCATGGCCCCCTGTTCCGTGACCAGGTAGGCATCCATGGCAGGATTGAGAGCGGCCCAGGCCGGGTTCTTCTTGGACACCCATACTGTGGGTATACCCCGCTGGTCCAGCTCTGCGATCTGCGAATGCAGGGATTCACCACGCACCAGGGTCAAAAGCTGGAGAGGGTAATCCGGGTCGCGCTCCGGCTCGGGGTGCAGCTCCTCGGGGAACCGGTACAGCCCGTCCGGATGCCCGAACTCCATTTTCTCAAAAGCCACCTGTGGATAATGCACCCTGACGAACCCGTTTTCCATGAGCTCGCCATAGGAAATATTGGCTGGTTTGAGTCCTTCGCGAATACAGGTCTCGGCATCCGGCAGGACAAGCGGCTTTTCGAGACGGGAACCCAACTCGGAAAGGATGTCGAAATCGGAACGGGCCTGACCGCGCGGCTCCACGGCAGGGGCACAATGGTTGACGCAGTTGTGCACGAACGAACCGAGCACGTCCCGCCGCTCGAACATGAAGGCGGGCGGCAGGATGACATCGGCCTGCATGGCCGTGTCGGTCATGAACCCCTCCACAACCACCACAAAGGGCGCGGCCAGGGCATCGACCACGGCCAGACAGTCCGGCACCTGGTTGACCACGTTGTGGCCGTCTATCCAGACGAACTCCACGGCCGGGTCCGCCTTTCGAATCTCCATGCCGATATTCTGGATGAGCAATTCCCGCCGCTGGCCGGGCTTGACCCCGCCCTTGACCAGATGGGCCCAGGTGCCCAGGTTGCGGTTCGAGGAAATATTGAAATAGGCCCCGCCGCCCTTGACCCCGACATTGCCGGAGATCATGGCTAGGGCGTTGATGAACCGGACGTTCTCACCGCCGAAAAGGTGACGCTGCAACCCCCAGCCCAGAACCGTGGCCACGTTGCCCGTGTCCGCGTACCAGTCGTAGACCATCTCCGCATCGGTCACCCGGACCTCGCATGCGGCGCACAACTCCTTGAAATTCAGGCCGTCGACAAGACCTCGCAGAATGGGCCAATTGGCAGTACGATTGAGCACCCAGGGATTGAGAGCGCCGGATTCCAGATAGAGCTTGAGCACGGCTGCGGCCAGGAACCGGTCAGTGCCGGGCCGGATCTGGACGTTGACGTCAGAGAACTCAGGCGTGCCGTCGCCGCCGGGCGAGATGGTCAGCACCTCGGCACCCTGCTTGCGCGCCTTCTGGATGAGCGCCAACTGATGGATGGAACAGCGGGTCATGTCCCGGCCCCAGTTGACCACCCGGTCGGCATTGAGGATATCTTCGGGAGCATTGTGATTGAGCACGCCGAAGTCGCGGACGCAGGCCGTTATGCCGGTGTCGTCGCAGACCGCGCCGTAGGTGGTGGCGGCGCCGAGCTTCTCGAAAAAGATGGAACTGGCCTTGCCCAGGATTCCCCTGTAGCCGTGGCCATGGATATGCAGGATGGACTCGGGCACGGCACGGGCCGCATCCAGCCTGGAGGCGACCAGCCCCATGGCCTCATCCCAGGACACCGGCTCGAACCCGGAACCGCGTTTGACGAGCGGTTCGACAATGCGATCCTCGGCATCCAGCCGCTCGAAATAGCGGCTCCCCTTCTTGCAGCAGAACCCCTTGGTGAACGGATGCTTCGGGTTGCCCTTGACGGACCTCCTCTCCGCGTCGACCACCAACGAACAGGCGTCGCCGCAATCCATGGTACAGGCCGTGATAGTGGTCATGTTTTGCTCCTTCACCGGCAAGAGTGGAGAATTTGTCTGTCCAGGTCAAATCCAAATTATTGATACTCCCCCTTGACAAGAACCACAGATTAATGCGATTGCATTAATCGATCGCATTATACACCTGCATTGTTATTTGGCGGGCAACCGGCTATCCTTGACGGGCAACCAGGAGGAACGACCATGGGTATGCCGGACAATCCGACCACCAAAGACAAGATATTCTTCGCGGCAGTGCGGCTTTTTTCCCGGGACGGATACGACCAGGCAACGGTCCGGGATATCTGCCGCGAAGCCGGCACGGCCAATGCCACGGCAGTGAACTACTATTTCGGCTCCAAGGCAAAGCTCTACAAAGCCATTCTGGACATGGTTTTCGCAGAGAACCTGCGGCGCAGGACAGAACAGGAAAAAGCGCAGCCTTCAAACGGGCTTTCCCCGAAGGCAAAACTGCGACGGTTCCTGACCATCATGGTGGAGGTGGGATTCAGCGACCACCCTGTGGCCAAGGACATCACCACCATCGTCCTCAGGGAGATGATGTCGCCGTCACAGCACCTTGACGACCTCGTGGAACAGTTCACCCGTCCGGACAACGAGGAACTGTCAGGCATCATCCGGGAGATCCTCGGGGAGGACGCCCCGGACTTCCTGATCCGGGACAGCCTGGCCAGCGTGGGCGGCCAGATATTCTACTACCTGGCCTTTTGGCCGGTGTTCAGCCGGGTCTACCCGGAGCATCCCGGCATCAGCAAATACCAGGAGCCGCTGATCGACCACATCATGCGCTTCTCCATGGCGGGATTGACTGCCACCAGGGATGCGCTGGAAAAGGGGGAAATACCACCCCTCTTAACCGCAAGGGGGAACAATGACACCGCCTAGAAACCATTCCTTCGACAACCTCCGGGCCCTCATGGTCCTGTGTATCGTCCTGCTCCACGCGGCCTGCGCATACGCCGCGATCATCCCGTGGTGGCACGCCCGGGATGCGCAGGCTCCGGTCTTCGACATTCTGATTCTGCTCATCGACACCTTCGCCCTCCCCGTACTCTTCTTCGTGGCTGGCGTATTTGCCACGCCCTCCCTGGACCGAAACGGCACTGCCGGATTCCTCAAGGCCAAATCCCAACGACTGGGCATCCCCCTGCTGGCCCTGCCCATTATCTACCTGCCGACCATGGTCTACCTGGGCTACCTGCATAGAACCGAGACCCCTCTCACGTTCTTCAGATACTGGATGCACTGGATATCCACTTTCACGGACTGGGGATTCGTGGTCATCGCCGACATGCAGCAGGGTGCACACTATGCGGACGCAGTTTCCCCCCACCACCTGTGGTTCCTTTCCCTGTTGCTCCTCTTTTTCCTCGCCTATGCGGGCTGCCGCAGGCTGTTCCGATTTCGTCCCAACTTCCACAGTCTGAAACCCCTCATCCTGCTTGCCATCATGATTCCGGCCCTGGGATTCGCCGCCATCAACCTGCTGGTCCCGGACTGGGCCTGGGCCAGATTCGGCCCATTCCTGCTCTTCCAACCCACCCGACTGCCCCTCTATGCAGGTATATTCGTATTCGGGGTCCTGGCCCGTCCCCACGTGGATTCGCCACGGCCTTTCCCCGGCACCACATGGCTCTGGCTCCTTCTGTTCCTTTCGGCGCAGGCGGCCATGCTGGCCCTGGTTCCCACGTTCATGACCACTCCCTCTAGCCCGCTCGGGTACGCCGCGATCCATGGGCTGCTCCGAGCCGTAATGGCAGTCTCCGCCACAGCACTGGCCGTGAACCTGACCCGCCGCTTCCTGGCCGGACCGTCCCCTTGGCGGGAATCCTTGAGCAAGGCTTCCTACACCATCTATATATGGCACATGCCGCTGGTGGTCTACGCGCAGGCCGTCCTCCTGCACATGCCGCTGCCCCTCTGGGTGAAGGCAGCCACCGCATTTACCGTGCCTGTGACCATCTGCTGGGGCATCAGTCAGGCTGAAGGAACCAGAAGCCGTCTGCTCCAACTCGGACTGGCTTCTGCCTGTTTTTTCGGCTTCCTGATATTCATCTGACACCACTCCATCCTACAGAAACCGTCCTGGCTGCGCCTCCGTGAACTTCGGAGGCGCTGTGCCATTTGACATATTCGTCATTTCCCCAGCACAATACGCCACTCTCTTTTTGACAATCCAACGCGTATGGTCTAACCAGATTCGGTTCCAGCCACATGACAATCATTAAGGATATTGAACACGATATGGCCAAAATACAAAAGATCAAAGGATTCGTGGACCTTTTCCCGGAAGAGGCCGCCAAGTTCACGCACATGGAAAACAACGCCCGCGAGGTGTTTTCCCGATACGGTTTCGGCGAACTGCGCACGCCCATTCTCGAGAAGACCGAACTTTTCCAGAAATCCATCGGCGAAGACACGGACGTGGTGGGCAAGGAGATGTTCACCTTCCCGGACCGCAAGGACCGCTCCCTTACCATGCGTCCCGAGGCCACGGCAGGTGTGGTCCGCGCCTTCATCGAGTCCAAGATTCATCAGCCGGGTGCCATCTCGAAATTTTTCACCTTTGGCCCCATGTTCCGCTACGAACGTCCGCAAAAAGGCCGCCAGCGTCAGTTCCACCAGATCAATGCGGAGATTTTCGGTGCGCCCGAGGCCCAGGCCGATGCCGAGCTGATCCTCATGCTCAAGACGTTCCTCAACCGGATAGGCCTGACCAAACTGACCATCGAACTGAATTCGCTGGGCTGCCACGAATGCCGCCCGACCTACAAGCAGGCCCTCATCGACTTCTACAAGTCCAAGGACAAGAACGCGTTCTGCGAGGACTGCCAGCGCCGCATGGAGACCAATCCCCTGCGCGTGCTCGACTGCAAGGTGCCCGCCTGCAAGGAACTGGTGGCGGACGCCCCGGCCATCACCGACCATCTTTGCGGCGAATGCGAGACCCATTTCTCGGACGTGAAATCCATCCTGACCGGCGCGGGCGTGGCCTATGAGCTGAACACCCGGCTGGTGCGCGGCCTGGACTACTATGTGCGCACCTGTTTCGAGGTGGCCAGCTACGACATCGGCTCCCAGACCGCGGTGGCGGGCGGCGGCAGGTACGACGGCTTGATCAAGACCCTCGGCGGCCCGGACTGTTCGGCCACGGGATTTGCCTGCGGCATGGAGCGCCTCGCCCTGCTGTTGGATCAGCTCGAAGCCGCAAAACCGGATTTCTACCTGGCCGTGGTGGATCAGGACGCGGCCAACGAGGCCATGCTTTTTGCCCAGGCCCTGCGCGACAAGGGACTTTCGGGCGAAGTCAGCTTCTGCGGCGGGTCCATGAAATCCCGCATGAGATCGGCCAACAAATCCGGCGCCCGAACCTGCCTGATCATGGGCGGAGAGGAACTGGCGAACAAGACCATCACCGTCAAGGACATGGTCGGCGACATGGAACAGGAAACCCTGGACCGCGCCCTGTACCTGGCGAGTCTGTAAACACGACTAAAACGGTCCGGACACCCTGGACCGACATCATTTGAGACGGAGAGACAATGTCTGAGCAAGAGAGAGATTACGACGAATACCGCGTCATCGAGGACCTGGGCGGCTGGCGCAGAACGCACCACAACAACGAATTGACCGCCGCCAACATGGACGAGATGGTCTGCCTCATGGGCTGGGTCCAGTTCCGACGCGACCACGGCGGGCTGATTTTCCTCGACCTTCGCGACCGCGAAGGATTGACCCAGGTGGTCTTCAATCCCGAGGACAACGCCGAAGTGCACGAGCGCGCCCACGCCATCCGCCCCGAATACGTGGTGGCGGTCAAGGGCAAGGTCCGCCCGCGCCCCGAAGGCATGTCCAACCCGAACATGGTCACCGGCGAAGTGGAGATCGAAGTCACCGAGTACAAGCTGCTCAACACCTCCGAAACCCCGCCGTTCCCCATTGAGGACCGGGTGGAAGTATCTGAGAACCTGCGGCTCAAATACCGCTTCCTGGACCTGCGCCGCCCCGCGCTGGCCCGAAATTTCATCCTCCGCAACAAGGCCGCCCAAAGCGTGCGCCGCTACCTGGACGCCCTGGGATTCCTCGAAATCGAGACCCCGGTACTGACCAAGTCCACACCCGAAGGCGCCCGCGACTTCCTGGTGCCCAGCCGTGTCAACCAGGGCCAATTCTACGCCCTGCCCCAGTCCCCGCAGCTGTTCAAGCAGATGCTCATGGTCTCGGGCATGGACCGCTATTTCCAGATCGTCAAATGCTTCCGCGACGAGGATCTGCGCGCCGACCGCCAGCCAGAATTCACCCAGATCGACATTGAGATGTCCTTCCCCGACGAAGCGCTCATCCAGGACATGGCCGAGGGCATGGTCAGGACGCTCTTCAAGGAAACCATCAACGTGGACCTGCCCGCCGTTCCCCGCATGACGTTCAACGATGCCATGCGCGACTACGGTGTGGACAAGCCGGACCTGCGCTTCGAGCTCAAGCACATCGACATCACCGACGTGTTCAAAAACTCCGGCTTCAAGGTCTTTGCCTCCTCCGAACTGGTCAAGGTCATGGTCGTGCCCGGCGGCGGAGAGCTGTCCCGCAAGGAAATCGACGAGTACACCAAATTCGTCGAAATCTACGGCTCCAAGGGCCTTGCCTGGATCAAGGTCAAAGAGGACGGAGAGTGGCAGTCGCCCATCGTCAAATTCTTCTCCGAAGAGGAGATCAACACCCTGCGTGAGCGCTCCGGCTGCAAACCCGGCGACATCCTCTTCTTCCAGGCCGGACCGGCCGACGTGGCCAATGCCGCCCTCGGTAACCTGCGCTGCGAACTGGCCAAGCGTTTCGGCCTGATCAAGGAAGGCGACTTTAAAGCCGTCTGGATCACGGATTTCCCGCTGCTCGAATACGATGCCGACGAAAAGCGGTTCGTGGCCCGGCACCATCCCTTCACCTCGGCCCGGCCCGAGCAGATGGAAGTGCTGAAAAACGACCCCGGCCAAGCCATTGCCCGCGCCTACGATCTGGTCATCAACGGCTATGAGGTGGGCGGCGGCTCCATCCGCATCCACACCCAGGAGCAGCAGGTGGCCATGTTCTCCGCGCTCGGCATCGACCACGACGAGGCCCGAGAAAAGTTCGGCTTCCTCATGGACGCACTCAAGTACGGCGCACCGCCCCACGGCGGCATCGCCTTTGGCCTGGACCGGCTGATCATGATCCTGACCGGCTCCAAGTCCATCCGCGATGTCATCGCCTTCCCCAAGACCCAGAAGGCCACCTGCCTCATGACCGAAGCCCCGTCCGAAGTGCCGAGCAAACAGCTCCGCGAACTGGGCATCCGGTTGCGCGAGAAGAAGAAAGAAGATTAGGAGAAAGATGCGAGAGGGGAACTTTTGAAAAAGTTTCCCTCTCGCGCTCTCCCTTCAAAACTTTTTATAGCTCACTCCGTTCGAAGCCATGCGGAATCAACAGGCGCACCGCTCAATGGCAAAAACCTTTGGTGAAGATGGCGAGTCGTGCAAACACTCGCCTTTTGAATTTTAGAACTTATTAATATACACAAGACCTGTCACTTAACGTCGCACCCATCTTTTCGAGGCCGTATACCGGCTCTGCGACGCGACAAAAAGTTTTGGAGATTCCCAAAAACCTTTTTCAAAAGGTTCTTGGGCCGCCGGAGGCAAGAAAAATGAAACTGGAAATATGTACCTGGCCCGATGAGGTTTTGGCGGCCAAGGCCGAAACGATCACCGAGGTCACCCCTGAGCTCAAGGAGCTCATCGAGAACATGATCGAGACCATGTACGAGTCCGACGGGGTGGGTCTGGCCGCACCCCAGGTGGGCGAGTCCATCCGACTGATCTGCGTGGACCAGACCGGCCCGAAGATCAGGGGCGACCTGCGGGTGTTCATCAACCCGGAGATCGTGGAATGTGACGGTGAGGTGGAGTCTGAAGAAGGCTGCCTGAGTTGCCCGGAGCTGAACGTCAAGGTCCAGCGCAAGGAACGGGTCAAAGTCAAGGCCCTGGACCGCGACGGCAAGGACGTCTGCGTGGATACGGACGGTTTTTTGGCCATCATCCTGCAGCACGAGATCGACCACCTGAACGGCATCACCCTGGCCGACCGGACCGGCCGCCTGAAAAAGGCCATATATAGAAAAAAGGCGCTCAGATGGAAGTAAAGGCCACCAGCACAAACACTCCCGAGGCCTGGGGCGCAGTGAAACTGAAACCCCTGCGCACCGTGTTCATGGGCACCCCTGACTTCGCGGCCGAGGCGCTCAGTATCCTGCTCAAGTTCGATGCCGCCGAACTCGTCGGCATATACACCCAGCCCGACCGCCCGTGCGGACGCGGACAGCAGTGCAAGCCCTCACCCGTCAAGGTGGTGGCCCTGGAAAACGATATCCCGGTATTCCAGCCCGTGAATTTCAAGGACCGGGCGGACATCGACCAACTGGCCCGACTCAAGCCGGACGTGCTGGTGGTGGCGGCCTACGGCCTGATCCTGCCGCAGAGCGTGCTCGATATCCCCGTCCTGCACCCGCTGAACATCCACGCCTCCCTGCTGCCCCAATGGCGCGGTGCGGCCCCGATCCAGCGGGCCATCGAGAACGGCGACGTGGTCACCGGCATTTCCATCATGAAGATGGAAGCGGGCCTGGACACCGGTCCGGTCATGGTGCAGCGCGCCCTGCGCATCGGCCACAACGACCACGCGGGCACCATCCACGACGAACTGGCCAAGCTCGGCGGCATCTGCATCTGCGAGGCCCTGGCCCGGCTGCAAACAGGGGCTTACGACCTCAAACCGCAAGACAATACGATCGCCACCTACGCAAAAAAACTGGAAAAAAAAGAAGGCGGGATCGACTGGAACCGCCCCGCCAAGGCCATCCACAACCAGATACGAGCCATGTATCCCTGGCCCGGCGCGTTTTTCGACTGGACCAATCCGGAAGGCAAGACCATCCGATTGAACGTCTCCCCCGGCATGGTCTCGGAGGAGTCGGCCCCCAAGGTCGCTCCCGGCACCATCCTCGGCGAGATGGACGGCCACCTCGGCATCGTCACCGCCGACAAGATATACCTGACCCCGGAAGTAAAGCCCCAGGGGAAAAAAGCCATGGATGCCACGGCTTTCAGCTGCGGATACATGAAGGAATGCAAGTAGGAAGTGCCTTGGAACAGCCCAGGTCCATACGCACAGCGCGCAAACGCCTCTTTGTCGGCCTGATCAGCTTTTCATGCCTGATCATCTGCCTGTTCCTGGCCCTGCTATGGGTGGTCCCGTTCATTGGGCTGGACACCATCCACCCGGCGGCAAAATGGGTGCTGGGCGGCGTGATCCTCATCCTGATAGGGTTCGTCTGCGTTGCCTATTGGGGCCTTTTCCTGAATATCATCACCAAGAAGCCACTGCCCGGAGCCAAGCGTTTCCGGGGCCTGACCATCAAGCTCTTCCTGCCGCTCATGGTCCTGCTCGGTCGCGTGCTCGGCATCGATAAGCAGCACATCAAACTTTCCTTCATCACAGTCAATAACGAACTGGTTCTGGCCGAAGCCGGACGGTATGCGCCCAAGGACATCCTGCTGCTCATGCCGCACTGTCTGCAAAATTCCAAATGCGACCGGCGCCTTACCTATGACATCAACAACTGCAAGCGGTGCGGCAAATGCCCCATGGCCGGACTGCTCGACCTGCACGACAGGTACGGCGTCAATCTGGCCATAGCCACGGGCGGCACCATCGCCCGCCGCATCGTGGTCCAGCTCAGGCCCCGGCTGATCATCGCCGTGGCCTGTTACCGCGACCTTTCCAGCGGCATCCAGGACACCTATCCCCTGCCTGTTTACGGGGTACTCAACCAGCGGCCCAATGGTCCCTGTCTTGATACCACCGTGAATCTCGGCGAGGTGGAGACGATGCTGCATCGGTTCATCGACACGGACAAGGCCAGGGACGGACGGACCATCTCCACAGGAGAGGCTGCGCAGGCCTGACCCTTTTTTTCCCTTTCTCTTCATATGTTGTGTGCGCATTCGCGGTGGTGATGAGTCGTTCTCTATACCGAGTGTTGTTGTTTGTTAGGTTCGTAGCGCATTCGCGGTGAGGCTTAGGCTCGTTTTCCCTACGAAGTGTTTCGCTTTTACAGCGACTTCTTTTTGTCCGAATCGACAAAAATGAAGCAAAAAACGCTTTTCTGCGCTGTGAGCCTGGCCCCGAAGCCAAGAGCCTGTAGGCGGCTTTCGCTGCCCGAAACGATTGTCCACCCAGTGGACTCAATCGGGCTGCGCTTCGCCGCCCAAGACAGGCTCTAGGCTTCGGGGCCAATTGTTCGGCGTTGTAAGGGTGGTGGGGGTGGTTTGTTGAATTTGTTGAAGGGAGGGTGTGCGCGCATTCGCGGTGGTGATGAGCGCGTATTCCCTTCAGGGTGGGGTTGGTTGTTTTGTTCGTAGCGCATTCGCGGTGAGGGTTAGGCTCTATATCCTTTTGAAGTGTTGCGCTCTTACAGCGCCCTACTTTTGTTCAAGGCGACAAAAGTAGGCAAAAACGCCTTTTTTGGGCTGTAATCCTGGAATCGGGACCAAGAGCCTGTAGCGCGGCTCCACTGCCCGGGAAAAAAAGTTCGTGAACGAACGCTTTCCGGGCCACGCTCCGCCGCGCACAACAGGCTCTAAGCCCCGCTTCCAATTGCCCCTCGCTGTAAGATGCTTCAAAAACGACGTGGCGAGTTCGGAAAAAAAGCGGATTGCCTTTCGCATCCAGTGGAGCGCCTTGGATGCCAACGGCATCCAACAGCGGCTCTCGTCCCCGCCCCCCTCCCGCACAAGCCTCCCCCTACGACAGCAAGCC
>NZ_QTZO01000011.1 GCF_004025585.1 Pseudodesulfovibrio sp. S3 | reverse complement strand
GCATTCACTCCAAATCCATCGGCCTGCACCTGCACCTGTACATGATCGCCCCGGGCCTGGGCGTGGAGCCTGAAAACCTCGTTCTGGTCCAGAACCCGACCGGCGGCACTTTCGGCTACAAGTTCAGTCCGACCATGGAAGCCCTTGTGGGCGCAGCCGCCCTGGCAACGGGCCGTCCGGTCTTCCTGAACTACACCTGGTACCAGCAGCAGACCTACACAGGTAAGCGTTCGCCCTTCATCACCTGGTTGCGCATGGCCGCCACCAAGGACGGCAAGCTGCTGGGCATGGAAACGGACTGGTCCGTGGACCATGGCCCGTACTCCGAGTTCGGTGACCTGCTGACCCTGCGCGGCGCCCAGTATATTGGTGCCGGTTACGACATCCCGGCCATCCGTGGCGAGGGACGCACCGTCTGCACCAACCACGCCTGGGGCGCGGCCTTCCGCGGCTACGGCGCACCTGAAAGCGAGTTCCCGTCTGAGGTGCTCATGGACGAGCTGGCAGAAAAGCTCGGCATGGACCCCCTGGAACTGCGCTACAAGAACGTCTACCGCAAGGGTTCCACCACCCCCACCGGCCAGGATCCCGAGGTCTATTCGCTGCCTGAGATGTTCGACATCCTGCGGCCCAAGTACAAGGAAGCGGTCAAGCGGGCCGAGAGGAACTCCACCGCCGACATCAAGCGCGGCGTCGGCATCAGCCTCGGTGTTTACGGCTCCGGTCTGGACGGCCCGGACAGCTCGCAGGTTGACGTCGGGCTGAATCCTGACGGCACGGTGACTGTCTACTCCTGCTGGGAGGATCATGGTCAGGGCGCGGACATGGGAACCTTGGGCACTGCCCATGAGGCCCTGCGTCCCATGAACCTGACCCCGGACCAGATTCATCTGGTCATGAACGACACCAGCCTGGCTCCCAATGCAGGCCCGGCAGGCGGCAGCCGCTCGCAGGTCGTGACCGGCCAGGCCACCCGCGTGGCCTGCGAGATGCTCGTGGCTGCCATGAAGAAGCCCGACGGCACCTTCCGCACCTATGCGGAGATGGAAGCCGAGAAGCTGGACCTGCGCTACGAGGGCAAGTGGACGGCTCCGGCCAACGACTGCGACGAAAACGGCCAGGGCAATCCCTTCTGCTGCTACATGTACGGCGTGTTCATGTCCGAGGTCGCCGTTGAGGTGGCCACAGGCAAGACCACCGTGGAAAAAATGACCACCGTGGCCGACATCGGCGTGGTCAACAACTTCCTGTTGGTGGACGGCCAGATCCACGGCGGCGTGGCCCAGGGCATCGGCCTGGCCCTGTCCGAGGATTACGAGGACATCAAGAAGCATTCGACCATGATCGGTGCGGGCTTCCCGTACATCAAGGACATCCCGGACAACATGGAGATCATCTACGTGGAAACCCCGCGTCCCGACGGTCCCTTCGGTGCTTCCGGTGTCGGTGAGATGCCCCTTTCCGCTCCCCATGCGGCAGTGATCAACGCCATCTACCAGGCCTGCGGTGTACGTATCCGTGAACTGCCCGCCTACCCCGAAAAGGTGCTGGCCGGACTCAAAGGATAAACTGTAACCGTCCCATAACCAACAAACAGGGCGAACGTCGGCATTACCGGCGTTCGCCCTTTCTTTGTTTCGAGAGACTTCCCTAGCTTTTCATGGAGGAGGGGACGGCTGATACGAGAGCGCTCTCCGGTATGGTTGCTTGGGCAGAATCGGATGTTTCTTCCCGGAGCATGTCTTTGATCATGGCCTTGAGTTCTTCAGCCATGGAGGTCAGTGACCGTACTGCGGCGAAAGAAGCGTTCATGCCTTCCAGGGATTGTTCCGCAATGTTGTTCACTTCGATGACGGCGATATTTATCTGGTCCGAAGTCGCGGATTGTTCCTCCGAGGCAGAGGCTATCCCTTCGATCTGCATGGTGTTGAGTTCCACCAGCTTCAGGATTTCCTTTTGGGACTCCCCGGTTGCTATGGCGAGCCGCGTGCTTTCCTCCACAGCCTCAACGGCGGCACGGGTGTTGTCGATGTTGGCTTCGGAGGCGGCGCAGATAGCCTCGATGCTGCATCCCACTTCCTGCGTGGCCAACATGGTCTTCTCGGCCAGCTTGCGCACCTCGTCCGCGACCACTGCGAAACCTCGTCCGGCATCTCCGGCGCGTGCGGCTTCGATTGCCGCATTAAGCGCCAGGAGGTTGGTTTGGTCGGCTATTTCGCTGATGACATCCATTACCTGCCCGATGCCCTGGACTTGTTGTTCCAGGTTTTCCATCCCGGTGCGCATTTCGTCGGTGTGGTCGTTGACCCTGGAGATGGCCGCGACAACGCTTTCCACGAGCTGTGCTCCGTTTTGCGCCTTGGACTTGGTTTCCTGGGCATTCATTGAGGCCTCGCTTGCGCTTTTGGCTACTTCGAGGACCGCACAATTCATCTCCTCCATGGCCGTGGCTGTCTGCTGCATATGTTCAGTCTGAAGCACGGCCCCCTGTTTTGCCTGTGCAATCATGGCTGAGAGTTCTTCGGCGCTTTGCGTGACCCGGAGAGTGAAGCTCTCCGCCCTGGTCGCAGAATCTTTCATCTTGTCCCGCAGTACAACGGCATGCGCTTGCTGTTTGCGGGCCTCCAGCATTGACTGGTGAGCGTTGTGTGCTTGCTCCCGGGCTTCGACCTGCTTGGCCTCGACTTCGGTGAGGCGCTGCTTGAGTTCCTTAACCATGTTCGAGATGTCGGTGCATAATACGCGGAATTCGGCTTGGAAACGGCCATGGGGGGCAGCGTCCAGATCGCCGCTTGCGACAGTGTTGGAATAGGTCGTCAATGAGGCAAGAGGGCGTGTGATTGATAGAATAACCCAAATGGATATGAGGATTATTGCCAGGACCGTGATCAACTCGATGGATATCAACCATGTAGAGACAGTTTGATCGGAGCGTTTTTTCATTGATGTGAAATAGTTGCGGGTGTCTGTAATGATCGGGTCCAGGACTTTGGTGTTCTCGATAAGCTGTTGGGTGATTGCCTGACTCTCGGTCCGGGCTTTCGTGTAGTTGTCAAAGGCGGTGATGTACGTGGTGAGCGCGCTCAACATGGACATGCGCTCCTCGTCATCGACGTCGATACTGTTGACCAGACGTGTCAGCTCCGCTGTTTTCTTGTGGACCGCATCCAGCTCTTTCGGCGTATGCCTGATCATGTAGTTTTTTTCCTGACGCCTCACCTGGAGCAGGGCGATGAGTATCGCGTCTTCGGAGTGGGTCTTGAACTGGGCTTCCATGGCGCGGGCCGCAGCAATGAATTGCCAGCGAAAGCCCTGAGTTTCTGTCAGGCCGATGGCTTTGGTGATTTCAACCAGCTTGTAAAAAGAGCTTCGATAGCTCTCAAGCTGGTTCTTGGCATGGGCAAGCGGCTTTTCTATTTCCGTGCCTTCGTTGAGTATGGTGGTAAGAGACTGTTCGGCTTGAGCAAAGGCTGCATCGAATTTTTCCAGGTAGCTTTCATCGAGCCGTTGCAAAAAGTTTTTTTCTTGCCGTCTGCACTGTAGAATGGATATTTCGATCTGCGAGGCTTCTTTTTCCAGCCTTTCCATTCTTGCGGTCGTTTTTTTGCCGAACATATCGGCTGTGAAAATGAGCGCATATCCGCTGACGGAGACAATGAGCAGGACTATAAGCTTCATCTTGACTGACATAAGACCAATTCTCCTTTTTGGGCAGTGATGACCCCCTGATCAACAATGCCGAATAACGCACTACAAACATTTGGATCGTATTTGATGCCACTATAGGTTTTCAGTTCATCAAGGGCGGCCTCAAGTCCCAAGGCAGGTCGGTACGGGCGATGTGCACCCATGGCTTCCAGAACATCGGCGACGGCGATGATCCGTGCCCCCAGAGAGATGGCATCTCCCTTGAGCCCTTCCGGGTACCCTGAGCCGTCTATCCGCTCATGATGTTGGTGGATGAAGTCCCCCACGGGATAAGGGAAGGGGATATCCTTTATGATGTCGAGGCCGGTTTCGGGGTGATTCCGCACCAGGCCCGCTTCGCTGACCGAGAGGGCTGAAGGCTTGCTCAAGATGGCCATGGGAATGCATATCTTGCCGATGTCATGCAGCACTGCGGCGATATGGATGGAGTCCAATGTGTCTTGATCCAGTCCCAGGTCCAGCCCTATCGCATGGGAGATGCAAGCCACTTTTTGCTGGTGTCCCGCAGTGTATTGATCCCGTTTCTCCAAGGTCATGGACAGGGCGTTGACCGTTTCGTCCAGAATGGTTCGCAGCTTGGCGTGACTTGTGCTGAGAGCCAGTTCCGACTCCTTGCGTTCAGATATGTCTCTGGAAACCAGCGACACGGCAGTGGTCCTGTCGTTGGACACGATGGGCGAATACGAGTCCGAAACCGGAAACTCGTGTCCCTTTCGATTGCACCGGACCGTTTCCAGGCGAACAACATGGCAGGCGTCCTTTACCTCTTTGAGCACCTGAAGCATCTCGTCTTTCAGGTGTGCCGGGGTCAGATCGTAGATGGAGCGGGCGAGCAACTCTTCCGTGGGATAACCATAGAGTTCCGAGGCACTGCTGTTGGCAAAGAAGATCGCCCCGTCAAGGGATATGGACAACATGGCGTCATTCGAGGAATTGATGATCTCCATTTGATGGTTTATCTTTTCCTCGGCCTTGAACCGTTCGGTGATGTCAGTGCATATGACCATGGCCTCCGGCCTCAACCCGAAGCAGTCGACTTTGGACATGCTGATCTTGAAGCGTCTGGGGCAATATCCGGTTTTTTCAAAGATTCGCTCGACGGTGGCAGTGTTGTCCGTGGTTTTTATGAAGCTTGTTACGTCATCACCCAACCAATCTTGTATGGTTTTGGTCATGCTGTCTGGATTCCCTGCTTCAGAGAAAAGAGTCTGTGCGTATTTGTTCGACTCCAATATGCTTCCTTCATGGGACAAGAGAATCGCAGGAATGGGAATGCTGCTGAAGATTGCCTTGTTGCTTGGCATGAGATTTCCTTATCGACAGGAATGAGAAAGGGTTGATTGTCGGCTGCCTCAGTCGGGGTTGCGTGAAAGTGCATGTGTGGAAATGCAAGCCGTGTGCCGGTGCCGTTTCCTGCACATGAATGCGAATATCTTATCCGATTTACCGTATTATCCCTTGTTTTCGCAGGGTTTTGCACGAAAAAAAGATCTCGCAAGAATGTGGCAATATTGCCAAAAGAAGAGGTATTTATTGTGCCGTAGCTTGATAGTCTTGCCAAGGCTGGGGCTTGGCCAAGCTTGTGGAATACGGCGGTAGAGAATCGGAGTTCGGCCCTGGCGGGCCGCTTCGGCAACGGATAGAGAAAGGGCGATCGTCGGCAATGTCGACGTTCGCCTTCCTTCTATCCGCTTTGAATTGCGCAGAGGGGAGCCGTGTCCCCGTATTTGATTTCTAGAGTGTCAGTTCATTGGACCATGGCGGCTGGCCCTTGGGTTTCTTGCTGCCCGGTTAGTGCTCTCTGGATGCGGCTTCACATGCGGCGCAGAGACGGTCCTTGATGTATTCCATCTTGGAATCGTCTGATTCGTACAAATCGAAACACTTGGCATCTTCCCCCAGGAGGCCGCCTGGGACTTCGTCTCCCAACCCCTTTGGGTCGTCCACCAGTTCATTGTAGAAACAGACCGAAAGCCACCGATCGGCCGGGTCGTCATCAATGATGTCCACCATGGCGAAGAGTCCCCGCTTTTGCTGATTGGCATGGGCCACTCGAAGGGAATAGGTGATGCCGGGGCGGGCTATGAAATTGAAGAGAACGCCGTCCAGGCTTTCAAGGTGTTCCTTGAAGGCCAGGAAACAGGGCTTTGTCCGATTGGGGTCCGTTGACCATGTGTCGAGAAACATTGTCAGTTCCTCGGTGAGTGCAGTGTCCATTGCAGGTGTCCTCTCTGGATTCGTCGTGAGTGTTCGTGGATGTGCGCCAATGTCAGGCGGCGGGGATATCTGCCACAAATCCTTCCAGGAAAGCAGCCACATTCCGGGCTTTTTCCATGGTGATGGTCGGTACTTCTTGCGCCAGTTTCTCCAGGGTTTCAAGGGGCACGCCAATGGCCTTGTGCACCGTGAAGGTCTCGACCTCAGAGTCTTGGGGCAACCGGCCACAGCCGCCCACAATGCCGATGAATTCACCCTTCACGAAGATCGGAGTGCAAATCTTGAGCAGCCCTGCGTCACATTGTTCGATGACGGTTTTCTTCGTGGCTTGCGCCTGCCGGGCCATGTTCTGGTGCGCCACCGAACAGATGGCCTGGATGCCTTCGGGGTGGGATTTGATCTCGGCACACAGCGGGTTAACAAAGTTCTTGAAGCCGGTAAAGGTCATGCCCTTGGAGTCGTAGGCGCAAGCATTGAAACCCCAATCGTTGTGCAGGCTTTTCTCAAAATCAGTCCATTGTTCCTTGGAAAGCAGATCGGTCATGAGCATGGTAAACTCCTCGGTTGGTAAGGGTGAAGGCAGACAATATCAAACTTCAGGCACAAACCCTTCGGGCAGGTGGGCCGTGCCTTGGATGCAGGGAAGCCCGGAGGCGTTGCGCATGCGGTCGAGCAGCGTGTCGAGTTTGTCGCAGAGTCCGCCGCCGTCCAGGGTCCATTTGCCGTCCACCTTGTTGGCGAACAGGCAAGTGGGAACGTGGATGGCCTCGACTCCCTTGGCCTTGAGTATCCGGGCCAGGTCTTCCACGTTGTCCTCGTCACAGCGGCAGGTGAAAACGCCTGCCAGTCGGGTCTGGTCATAGGACCCGAACGCTTGGGAACGTTGCTCCAGGCAGGTGATGCATCCGGTGAGCGGGCAGGTTTTCTCGTTTTTTTCACAGCGGATGATGCCTATCTTGGTCATGATGCCTCCGTTGGGGGAGTGTTGCTTCCAGTCCCTTTGGTTTGGTGTATGCTGCGTTTGAAATAATCTCCCACGGCGTCGTGCAGGGCGTTTGCCGCCAACCAGGCACAGTGTTCGTCATCCTTGAGCAATCCGCCAAGGCTGTCGCGAATCATTTCGCCGGTAACGGAAATCAGGTCGTCGCACCGTTTGAGCAGGGCCAGCTCGGCAGCCATGGAGCCGCTCATTATGCTGGATGCACAACCGTTGGTGAGAAAACCGGCGTCGCGTACTTCGTCGTTTTCGATGTGAAGGAAGATGTCTATGGTGTCGCCGCATTTGCCTGTGGATGTTCCTTGGCAATTCGTGGCGGGCGGTTTCCCCTGATGGGGTGTTTTACACCACCGATCAAAGGCCTTCTCGCCATAGGCGGATTTTGCCTGTTCGTTAATCTGGTGTTGCAAATCGTCTACGAAAACATCAAAGTCGGCCATTGTTTAATCCATGATTTTATAAGGTTTTACGGCGGTGTATGGGGTACACCGCCGCATAAACAGGTTGTCTTGGGAAAGGCTATTCAGCGCTTTCCTTTTCCATTTCAGCCATACGTTGGCGCAGGGTTTTCAGCTCGGCTTCCAGGGTGGCTGCGCGTTCTTCCAGGGATGATTGAGCCATGGGATACCCGCCGCCAAAGGCAGGGGTGTTTCCCCATGCACGGCCACCGCCGTAGCCCCTGCCGCCTCGGAATCCGAAGCCGGAGCCGTTGCGGGCGCGCATGCCGCCGCCCATGCCGTAGCCAGCGCCAAATCCTCCGCCGAAGCGGGGCGCGTTGACCCCGGTGCACATTCCAAGACCGCGCCCTGAGCGCGAGCCCATCCCATTAGGTCCTGTTCCGTCTCTGCGTGGCATGATTGCCTCCTTGTATTACGGTTACGCCCGCACCATTGGCGCGTGGCAGTTGGGGCACCGTTGCCTTGAGCAGGGCACGCCCGGTTCGTGCACGAGTGCGTATCCGCACATGGGGCAGCGGCACATGGCGTTTTCGGTCGGGATGACGGATGCTCCGTACGGCAACCCCGAACCGCCCCTCCGGCGGAACCGTTGTCCATGGCCTCCGGCATGTGCACGATCTGCGGCATATCCGCAGCCCGGCATGCGAAAACAATCCTCTTTCAGCCGTTTTTCCCGCCATGCCCGGATCACCGTTGCCAGTTCTCCGGCAACAAAGGGATGAACCGCTATGCCCCGTAAAACAAAGGTGTCGTGAAGCGGTCTTGAAATGGCTCCACAGATCAGAATGGACACCCGGCGTCCGAGAAGAGTGGAAATGACTGTCTCAGGCACATGGCAGGTCAGTGATATCCGGTCGGGTTCAGTGTCGCCCGACTCCTCGTCGACAATGGCCACTTGAGAGGCCACGTCAAAGACCGGTGCGATTCGTTCTTCCCATATGCTGAAAGCTGCATTCATGTCGGCTCTGCTCCTTGCCAAACAGAAAAGCATCAACCGTGCCAAGTCGCACCATTGCGCTCTTGTTGTTGCAACACCCTGTTCTTGAACTAAAATTGATAGCAAGAGGAGAGTGGAGGGGGTGTCCATGGGGTCGCGTTGTTGCTACTCTCCCGGGTTGTTGGGGTCGCATTTTCGCTACCTCTGGTCCGGGCCATCCAGACCCGTTTTGTCATTGCGGGTAGGCAGGTCAATACCCAATTGGCTGATTTTTCTGAACAAGGTGCTTTTATGGATGCCGAGTTCCCTGGCGGCGGCAAGGCGGTTGCCTTGGTTGCGCGAGACTGCATCCCGAATAAGCTGAATTTCCAGTTTTTTTATCGCGCCGGCCAGTCCTCCGTATGTTTGGGCTGCAACCGTGCCGGTCATCCTGAAAAAGTCTGGCGGAAGATGGCCCGGCTCGATCAATCCCTCATGGCAGACGATGAACGCGCGCTCAATGATGTTGCGCAGTTCCCGGACATTGCCCGGCCAGGAGTGGATCATGAGCAGGGAAAGGGTCTCGGATGCGAGACCGTCTACCTGCTTGCCTTGCAGCGCGTTGAAATACTGGATGAAGTCCATGCACAATAACGGGATGTCCTCCTTGCGCAGGCGAAGGGGGGGGAGTTCCACCCGGGCGACGTTGATTCGGTAGTAGAAGTCTTCGCGGAACGTCCCTTGCCTGACCATTTCGGCCACGTCGCTGTTGGTGGCGGCAATGATGCGCACGTCTGCCTTTTCCGGTGCGACGCTGCCCAGTGGGTCGTAGGCCTGTTCCTGGAGCACCCGCAACAGCCGTACCTGCATGGCCGGGCTGATGTTGCCGATTTCGTCGAGAAACAGGACGCCGCCCGCAGCCTGGGCAAAGCGGCCCGGTTTGTCCTTGGTCGCCCCTGTGAAGGCCCCGGCCTTGTAGCCGAACAGTTCCGATTCCAGCAGGGTCTCGGGCAGAGCACCGCAGTTGATGGCCACAAAGGGGCCGTCCTTGCGCGGGCTCAGGTCGTGGATGGTGCGGGCGATGAGTTCCTTGCCGGTCCCGGTTTCGCCGAGGATGAGCACGGTGCTCGAACTGGCGGCCACCGGGTCGAGTGAAGAGAATACCCGCTGCATTCGAGGGCTGCGGCTGACCAGATCGCCCACGCGGAAGCGGCCTTCCAGCTCGTTTCGCAGGGCTTCGACTTCGCTCAGGTCGCGGAAGGTCTCGGCCCCGCCGATGACCTTGCCGTTTGCATCACGCAAGACGGCTGTCGACAGGCTGATGGGAATGCGGTTGCCCGCCGCGTCGATGATGTACCCTGTGCGCCCAATCTGCGCCATACCCGTTCGTTGGGTCTCCCTCAGACAGCACAGGTCATTGCACATGGAAGAACGAAACACGTCGGAGCAACGCCTGCCAAGGGCTTCCTTGCGGGGGATGCCGGTGATCCTTTCCGCCGCGTTATTGAACGAAGTGATCCGCCAGTCCGTGTCCACGGTGAACACGCCGTCGGAAATGCTTTCCAGGATTGCCTGGTACTGCTCAGACGAAGGGCCATCATGGAACATGGCAGCAATCTCCTTTCGGCTGAAGCATCATTTCTCCGACACCTGATTACGTATCCGACTGCCCGGTCAGGGCGGCTGCCGCGGCAATGCAAATGGCCACTGCGGGCTGGGTATCCTCGGCAGAGAATTCCCTCTTGCCATGGGTCAATGTCGCCCGCCATCGGCAGTCATAGAGGCTTTTGGGGGCCAGGTCCGTTAGCTTGAAGGAAAACCCCTTGGATTCCATGCAGTCCACCAGCCGCAACGCCGCATTCACATCCGCACTGGGCGGCACGGGCAAGTCGACATCCAGGAGTCGGCCGAACAGTTCTTCAATTTCTTCCATGGTATGATTTGACATGCGATGTGTCCTATAGGGTCTCCGAGACATTGTTATATGAATATATGTACAATGAACCGTGACATTGAAGCACCGATACCAGCCAGAGTCAATTCACAACTTGCCCGATTGTGGCCCTGTAAAGGATAGGAGAATAAGGAGGCCGGATTGGCCTGCTTTCAGTTTTTGAATGGTTATCAGAAAAAATACTGAGCTATAAGAATCTCTACCTGTAATAACATGAGAAGTCTTGGCATTTCATGGGGAAGTCACTCGTCCTGCCATCGGTTCGGAAGGAGGCTGATTCTGAGGGCTGTGAGGACGGGGGATAGGCATGCCACCCCGCAATTTCTTGTCGCGTGTGGGAGCCCTCCACGGGGAACTGCGAAGATCTGTCAGCAGGGTGAAGGGAGCACTGAGTGGGCGTTGCCTTCGACAAGGGGCACCGCACGCGAATCGGGAAAACGGGCAAGAAAAAAGCTCGCGCATTGAAGGCGTTTCAGCGAGCTTTTTTCTTGCCCGTATGCCGCTATACGTTTTGTTCGAAAGGAAGACATGCGGGGGAAGCCCCGAGCCTCATGGAGATTTGTTGCGCTGCTCGGATAATGCTGCTTTTGATGTGGGCAGAGGTTTTTTCATTCAGTCGCGCTGTGGGGGCCGAAACACTCAGGGTTGCCACGAGTTTGTTTTGAACGTCGAAAATGGGTGCAGCCGTGCAGCGGACACCTTTGAAAACTTCTTCATAATCGTAGGCCAGTCCGGTTTGGCGAACTGCCTCCAACTCGGCACGAAGATCCTGCATTGCTTTGTCTGTGTCTGGGAAACAGGACTGTTCCTTGATGAGTTTGATCACCCGTTCGGATTCTTCCTGTTCGGCAAAAGCGAGAAAGATCTTGCCGGATGCGGACTGGAATAAGGGAAAGGAACTGCCGATGATGGAATCCTGCCTCAGCATTTGCGAGGTGACCTGCTTGTCAACCACGAGCATCTGTGTGCCGGAAGCAACGCATAGGTTGACCGTTTCGTCCACCGCATTCAAAAGTTCCTGACAATAGGGGCGGGCAACATCCACCATGCTGGAGTGCCGCAACATGCGGCTGCCGATGGAGAACAGCTTGAAGGTGAGGCTGTATTCGCCTCGTTCTTTTTCCTGAAGGACATAGCCGTTATCGCTCAAGGTCAGGAGCATGCGGTGTACGGTGGTCTTGGGTAGGTCCATTATTCGACTCAGTTCTGCCAACTCCCATGACTTTTTTGTCGAAAGCATTTCAATGACAGAACAAGCCTTTGTAATTGCTGTGATTTCGTAATATTTTTTGGTGCCTTTCGCCATATGGTCCTCCCCTGCTATCGCTGATATTCAACCGGCAGCACTATACATGTAGTTGTAATGAAAAAAACAAGTCTATGCACAGAACCGTGTCCGCGTTGGGCAGGATGTGCTGAAGGCCCCACATGGCAAGGCGTGCGACCCCGCTTTGAAACGGGCCAATCCTTCACCCTCCCCTGAAGCTCCTGCAGCGTCCGGACGAGTGCATAAATCGTTCGAGGTTGATGCTGTACAACATATACCTGCGGTTAGCTAGGTTCATAATGGCGAGAAATCAATTTTTCGGCCCATCATCCCGCATGGTGTTATGATCGAGATTCAAAGACGCCTGCTATTTGTTTGATAGATTGGACAAATAGAAAGTGGCAGATATCTATGCAAACATAGGCTGACCTCTATACCTCCATCTCAAAAAATAATTCCCGGAATGTTAACATATTTGGAAAACAACAGTTCTGACGTTTTTGTAATTTATGACGTTTGTTGATCAAAAAAACATCCCTTTTCGCCCCTCTGAAGATGGGGGGATAATCTGATTTGCGGTATAAAAAAAGATGCCTCAGCATATTTTTTACTGATTTACCCCATGTAATACGTTCAAGATTCTGAAAAACGAAGCTTTTTCGACTAAAATCAAGGATTCAAGTTTTTTTGTTGACATCCGGATTTTTTTCCCTGTAAATATTTTTTAAGAACGGTACGGCATACCGCAATGCGGAACAGAAGCCAAAAGAGCGCCTTCGAGCGCCGATACCTTTAAACTCTGCGAGGAGTCAGGATGAAAGAAACACTGTTTTTGAAAAACACGGAAGCGTTCGCCGAAAGCATGATTCGCTGCGGGATACGCTGCCACTTTGCCTACCCGATTACCCCGGCTACGGACGTCATGAAGTATACGTCCAGAATGCTGCCTGAGGTAGGCGGACGCATGGTGCAGATGGAAAGTGAACTGGCCGTGTCGAATGCGTTGGCGGGCTATGCCTGTGCGGGCAAACTGGGTGCCACGTCCTCTTCAGGGCCCGGCATGACGTTGATGCAGGAAGCAATCGGTTTCATGGCAGCTGGCGAGCTGCCATGCATTATGCTCGACGCCATGCGCGTCGGTCCCGGTGACGGTGACATCATCGGTGCACAGAGCACCTATTACCAAGCGACACGCGGCGGAGGTCACGGCGATTACCGAGTTATCGTGCTTGCGCCTTCGTGTGGACAGGAAATTGCCGAGCTCATGCCCCACGGCATCAAGCTGGCCCTGACCTATCTCACCCCGGTTCTTTTCGTTGTCGACGGCGTCACTTGCCAGATGACCGAAACTACGACTTTCGACGAACCGTATGATTATACGGCAGATTTCGACACCTCCAGCTGGGCCTACACCGGCACGGCAGACCATCCCAAACGGTTCCTTCTCACCGGCAGTTACACGCATGAGCAGGGCTACGAGATGAACGAACGTATGCGCCGTAAGTATGTTGAAATCTCGGAAAACGAACAGATGTGGGAGCAGGAGAAAGTGGACGATGCAGAAGTGCTTGTAGTCGCTTTCGGCATCCACGGACGCATGTGCAAGGACCTGGTCGAATCCTTCCGGGCCCAGGGAAAGCGCGTAGGATCCATCCGTCCCATCACGCTCTGGCCTTTTCCGAACAAAGCCTTCGAGAGCATCCCCGCTTCGGTGAAGTCCATTTTGGTTGTGGAAATGAATCACGGCCAGATGGTTGACGATGTGCGTCTGGCAGTAAACGGGAGAGTGCCGGTGCATTTCTTGGGCAAGACCGGTGGAGACATCCCCATGTGTACCTTGGCGGATATGACCCGCGAAGCCAGCAGATTGCTTGAGGGAGAGTAGCATGCAGACATTAGCAGATTATTACGGCGAAACGCTGAAATTTGATAAGCTTACCAGTTATTGCCCGGGCTGTGGACACGGAATTGTCACCCGTCTGGTGGCCGAGACCATCGAATCCATGGGGATTCGGGAAAAAACCATGTCCGTGGTTGGCATCGGCTGCGGCGGTTTTTCGCACCACTATCTGGAAGTAGACGCCATTGAGGCCATACATGGACGTGCTCCGGCAACGGCTATTGGGTACAAGGTCGCTATGCCCGATCATGTCGTGTTCACTTACCAGGGTGACGGCGACACGAGCGCCATCGGCCTGCATGAAATCATGCATGCCGCCAACCGCGGTATGCCCATCACCTGCATCATGGTGAACAACTCCGTGTTCGGCATGACCGGTGGGCAGATGTCCCCGACGACCATTCCAGGACAGGTAACCACCACATCGACCAAAGGGCGAGATGTCCATATCCATGGCTATCCGCTGCTGGTGCCGGAGATGATGCGGGCAATGAAGGGCGTTGCCTACCTCGCCAGGGAAACCGTTGTTGACGTGAAGAGCATCAACAGGGCCGCCAAGAGTATCCGCAACGCCTTCGAGTGTCAGGTTAAGGGTTTGGGCTTCGCCTTCGTGGAAGTCATTTCGCCTTGTCCGACCGGACTCCACCTGTCGGTGCCCGACGCATACGCCTACGCCGCCAAAGAGACCCTCAGCTACTTCAAACCTCAGATTTTCAAAAATGAATTGGAGAAAAGCGATGAAGTATAAGTGTGCATTTTCAGGTTCCGGCGGTCAGGGTGCTGCGCTGATGGCAAAGCTCACCTGCTATGCCGGCATCAAAGAAGACAAGCAAGTGGTCATGACCCAGACTTACGGCGTTGAGCAGCGTGGCGGCGACTCCACGGGCTTTGTCGTTGTTTCCGACACCCCCATTGGCAACCCCATTGTCGAGTCCGACGCGGATATCGGTGTGGCCATGAGTGAAAGCATCTATCAGGCCACCTTGGAAGGCATGAAGGAAGGCGGGGTGCTGTTTGTAAACAGTTCCATGGTCAAGAAGGTGTTGACCCGCCCTGAGGTGACACAAGTGCATCTGCCTGTTTCCGGAATGGCCCAGGACATGGGGAATGTGCGTGTGGCCAATATCATCATGCTGGGTGCCGTGGTTAAAACCACCGGCATGTTGGGCATCGATTCCGTTGTTGCCGCTCTTACCGATGCCATGGGGAAAAAGAAAGCCGCTTTACTTGAAATCAATATCCAGGCCCTGAACGCCGGCGTTGCGGCTGCGGAAAAGGAGGCTTGCAAATGAGCAAGAAAATGAAACTGCATCTGATTGAGAGCGTGCGTTGCAAGTCTTGCGGCCTGTGTGTCGATGCTTGTCCCAAGCAAACCCTTGCCATCGGTACCGAGCTCAATCCGCAGGGCTATGCCTACGTGGTTCAGGTTGCTCCCGAAAAATGCATTAAATGCAATGTTTGCCGTATCGTCTGCCCCGATGTTGCCATTGGCGTCATTGAAGCGAACTAATCATTTGGAACAAGGAAAATAGAACATGTCAGATTTGAATCCTCTTTTTCGGCCCAAGAGCGTAGCGCTCATCGGCGCTTCGTCGGATCCGAAAAAATACGGGTACTGGACCGCCAAGGGCTTGATTGACAGCAAGTTCACCGGTGACCTGTACTTCATATCAAGAACTGCCGCTGCAGATATTCTGGGCAAAAAACCGTATGCCAGTATTTCAGATGTTCCTGGTCCGGTAGACATGGCCATCGTTGGTATTTCTCCCAAATATATTCTGCCGGTTATTCAGGAGTGCGCCGACAAGGGCGTGAAGGCCCTGGTTGTGGTCGCCACCGGCTTCGGTGAGACAGGTGCTGAAGGGAAGGAACTGGAAAAGAAAATAGTCGCCATCGCCAAAAAGACGGGCATGCGGATCCAGGGTCCCAACTGCATGGGCATCTTCAGTTCGCCCGTCCATCTTAACGCCAGCACCATTGACCTGGCCGACGGCCCCATGGGGCTGGTGCTCCAGAGCGGCAACTTCGGCATTGATATCAACTTCAACGCCAAGACCCGCGGCATCGGCTACAGCGGATGGGCCAGCATCGGCAACCAAATGGACCTGCGTTTTGCCGACTTCGTGGAGTACCTCGGCCAGGACGAGGCCACGCGCGTGGTCATGATGTATATGGAAGGGTTGCGCGTCGCCTCAGTGGACGACGGCCGCAACTTCTTGAAGAATGCCCGCGTGGCAACACTCAAGAAGCCTCTGGCCGCCATCAAGATTGGCCGCAGCCAGGCGGGTGCCCGCGCCGCCGCTTCGCATACGGGGTCTCTGGCCGGCAGTGAGAGGATCTTTGACGCCGCCCTTAATCAGGCCGGAGTGGTTCGGGTGGAAACACCGCAGGAACTTCTGGATGTGGGCGAGGCCTTTTCCCGTTGCAAGAAGCCCAAGGGCAACCGCATTGCCATCCTTACCGATGGCGGTGGGCACGGTGTCATGGCCACGGATATGGCCGAGCCTCTCGGGCTGGATGCCTTTGTGCTCTCCGAGGAGACCCAGGAAAAGCTGCGTGCCATCCTCATGCCCCATTGCCCCATCAAGAACCCTGTCGACCTTGCGGGTACGCCCGAACACGACATGTGGGTGTTTGACCGCTGCGCTGAAGTGCTGCTGGCCGATCCCGAAGTGGACGGATTGGTCATTGCAGGACTGTACGGCGGCTATTGCGATTTCTCAGAGGAATTTCGCCAGTTGGAAATGGATGTGGCCAAGAGCCTGGTCGAGCGGGCGAACAATTCGGACAAGCCTGTGCTCATGCATTCCATGTACTACGCCCAGCAGCCCGAAAGCCTGACCTATATCCGCAAGCACGGCTTCCCTGTCTACGGTTCCATCGATTCTGCCATGCGGGCCATGGGCGCTTTGGTCGGTTTCAATAGCCGCCAGGAAAAGATCAAGGAGGAAATTGCCGCGACACCGCCGCAGCTTCCCGAGGATCGCACGGCCAAGGTCAACGCCATCTTCAAGACTGTTCGCTCCCAAAACAGAGTCAATCTGGTGGAGACCGAGGCTCGTGAAGTGTTGCGAGCCTATGGCTTCGACCTTCCGGGACACTTGCTCGCCGCCAGCGCGGACGAAGCAGCCAGGCTGTTCACCCAAATGGGTGCAGACAAGGTGGTTATGAAGATCGTCTCGCCCGACATCCTCCACAAGACCGATGCCGGCGGAGTTATTCTGCACGTTGACAGCGAGGCCAAGGCTCGGGAGGCCTATGACCAACTGATCGCCAACGGCAAGGAGTATAACGCTTCCGCCGATGTTTTCGGCGTGATGTTGACCCCCATGCTGCCCGGCGGCGTGGAATGCATCATCGGCAGCAGTTACGACAGCACCTTCGGACCTGCTGTCATGTTCGGCCTGGGCGGTATTTTCGTCGAGGTTCTCAAGGATGTGGCCTTTCGCGTTGCCCCCGTGAATGCTCCCGAAGCGAACCGCATGGTCCGCGAGATCAAGGGGTACCCGATTCTGACCGGAGTTCGCGGGCAGGCAGGGGTCAACGTGCCCGCCCTGGTGGAGGCTATCAGTCGGCTTTCGTATATGGTCGACGAGCTCAGTGAAGTGGCCGAGGTCGATTTGAACCCGGTGTTTGCAACAGCAAACGGCATTGACGTTGTGGATGCCAGAATCGTGTTGCAGCCTACAGATAACAAGTAAAACTCCCCCGGTGGCTTCGGCCGCCGGGGGGCTTTTTCTCAACAACTGTTAAACTTTATCCAAAAGAGATTGTTATGGAATTCATTAACGACAAGAATGCTCCGGCCCCATTGGGTCACTATACGGATGCGATCCGAAGCGGCAACACGCTCTACCTTTCGGGCCAGGGGCCTTTTGGAAAGTCCGGTGAATTGGTTGGGACGAATATTGCGGAGCAAACCGAGCAGGCCATGCAAAACTTGGAATCACTTCTGGATTCAGCCGGCCTGAGTATAAAAAACGTGGTCAAAGCCTCGGTCTACCTTGCCAATTGGGACGATTTCGCAGGGTATAATGAGGTCTACAAGAAATACATGGGCGATCACAAACCGGCGCGTGCCACCGTTGAAGTGAGCCATATTGCCATGGGCGCACTCATTGAAATGGTATTTACGGCAGAATTCTCTTAACCAACGCCCTTGGCGGGCGGTGGTCTGCGCTTATCAGCCCCCGATTCTCCATGATTCGGATGAGCGCGACCGCCGCCTGCCCCCCGGGCCAATTGGGTGACGACATGAACAAGGTCGCTTGATTTGAGAACTTTTTGCGGGCCTGAGGAGAATCGTATCTGCGTGAAGTGGTTAAATTGTTCCACAGAACAGGAGACATGTATGCGACATATTTGGAGGATAGTGTAATGGAAAAGGAGTTCTTGACCGAATTATGTGACAATTCTCCCCTAAACAGTTTTCATAAGCATCTGGCCGTGTATTCTGCCGGGGGGCCTTTTTTGGATGGTTACGTGATGGGCATGATCGGTATCGCCTTGGTGCAGATCACGCCCTTCATGCAGTTGTCTCTTTTTTGGGAAGGGATGATTGGAGCTGCCACCTTGGCTGGCATGTTCCTCGGCGGTTTTGCCGGGGGCTGGTTTACGGACAAATACGGCCGCCAGGTGCTCTACACTATCGACCTGATCGCGCTCGGCGTGTTCTCGCTTGCCCAGTTCTGGGTCGACGGTCCTCTTTTCCTTTTCATCCTCCGCTTTCTGCTTGGTATGGCCATTGGCGCTGATTACCCCATTGCCACCGCCCTTCTTGCTGAATTTACCCCCAAACGTTTTCGTGGCCCCTTTATAGGCACGTTGCAGGCCATGTGGTTCGTCGGGGCCAGCTGTGCCTACATCGTCGGCGACATCATGCTGGGTTATGGCCCGGAAGCATGGCGGTGGATGCTTGCCAGCGCTGTTCTGCCCTCCGTGCTTTTTCTCTTCATGCGCCGTAATACGCCGGAATCGCCCCGATGGTTGATTCAGAAGGGGCGCTACAGTCAGGCCCGTGCTGTTCTCAAGCGAGTTTACGACCAGGATATTCCCATCGAATTGATGCAGAGAGTGTCCATGACCAGCAAGCCTGTCAGCATACGGCGTCTGTTTCAGTCGGGATACGGTACCCGCATGTTGTTCATCACCATCTTTTGGACCTGCGCCATCGTTCCCTTGTTCGCAGTGTATTCCTTTGCACCCAAGATCATGGCAGCCCTCGGACTCGCAGGGAGCCTGGGCCATACCGGAGCCGCGATTCTTACGGTCATTTTCATGATCGGCTGTATCGTCCCCCTGCCGTTGGTCAACACAATCGGCCGCCGCTCCCTGCTGCTGCACAGCTTTTTCTGGTCGGGTGTGGCGTTGCTGTTGCTCGGTGTCTTCACCGACAGATCTCCGTACCTCATCCTGGCGCTGTTCGCGATATACGCGCTGGCCACCGGCGGTTCGCAGAACCTGCAATTCATCTATCCCAATGAACTTTTTCCCACGGAAATTCGCGCTTCGGCCGTGGGACTTGCCTCTTCATTGAGCCGAATAGGCGCGGCCATCGGCACCTATCTCGTGCCCTTGGCCCTGGCGCGGCTGGACATCAAGGTCACCATGATGATCGCGGCCGGAATAACATTCCTGGGCTATGTGGTCAGCCTGAAAATGGCTCCAGAAACCCGCGATTGCAGCCTGGAGGAAGCAGCGTGTTGCGAAGAGAATGAGACGGTCGGCGGTTTCATACCGGAGGTCTCCGATTCTGTTGTTCGTTGATATGTATGTGGCATTCTGGTGTTTTTCCGTGGATAGGTCGGGCCACGATCTTCCCGGAGGGGAATGGATCTTGGTTAACTTTTCAAGAATCTAATATTTAACAACCTTTCTGGTCTTCGGGCGTGTTGCGGACGCTCAATGGATGCAGGGCAATAAGGAGAAATGACATGAGCAGCAAACGAACAGCCGGAGCCGTCGTCATCGGTGGTGGGGCCGTCGGAACGGCTGTTGCCTGCTACCTCGCCATGGACGGGGTGGACGTAACACTGGTGGAACGGGGAGAATTCGCCTGGGGCACCAGCCGCCGTTGTGAAGGGCACGTGGTCACCTACGACACGCCTCCTGGTGACTACAGCGTGTTCTGTAAGACAGGACAGGAATTGTTTTATGAAGCCCAGAAATTCCTGCCTGTGGACTTCGACTTCACCCCCGAAGGCATTGGCCTGTTGGTGGACGATGAGAGCCACCTTGAAACGGTCAAGGCAAACTACGAAGGCAAGAAGAAAGAGGGATTCGATGTCACCCTTTGGGACAGGGACGAGTTGCGTCATCGCGAACCCAACATCGGTGATAATGTCCTTGCCTGCCTGAACTTCAACAATGACTGTACATTAAACCCCATGCGCCTTTGCTTTGGCCTTGCCAAGCATGCCGAGGCCAATGGTGCGACCATCTTGCCGCGTACCCGGGTAACGAACCTTCGCATGGAGAATGGGCGGGTGAGCGGAGTGGAGACGGACAAGGGCTTGATCGCCACGAAAAACGTTATCCTCTCTTCCGGTGTGTGGACACCGCAAATGGGCGCCATGCTTGGTGTGAATATTCCCATTCGCCCACGCCAGGGTCATATTATCGTCACTGAGCGCGTCAAGGGTCTGCTGGGCAAGGCCTATGTGGAATATGGATATCTGCTGACCAAGCATGGTTTGAAACGTGAAAATGTGACACCCGACATGGATAAGTTCGGCGTGGCCTTTGTTATTGAGCCCTCTTCGGCAGGAACCGTGCTGATCGGCAGCAGCCGCCGCTTTGTGGGCATGGATATACGCCCCCACCCCGCAGTCATGCGCGCTGTGGCCGAACGGGGAAATCAATTCTTCCCGACCTTGTCCGACATGCGCATCCTCCGCTGTTACGCCGGCGTCCGGCCTGCAACGACGGATGAATTGCCCATCATATCCACCACCCATGTCCCTGGTTTGTTCGTGGGGGCAGGGCATGAGGGCCTCGGCATCAGCCTCTCTCTCATAACGGGCAAAATCATGTCGGAACTTGTCCGTGGTCAAGCTCCGTTCATCGACACCAGCTACATGAGTATTGATCGGTTTGGCTTCAACCCTCCGGCGCTGCCCGCCGGAGAAGCGTCGGTGTAAGGAGGAATAAAATGTTCAAAAAAGTCAGTGCCTCCAAAGGCAAAATTGTCACAATATACTTCGAGGGCCAACCCGTTCAGACCGAGGAGGGCATGACTGTGGCGGCCGCGGTCCTTGATCCTTCCCACGGCTGGTCCCGCACCTCTCACGGAGGACAAAAGCGGGGCCCCTATTGTCAGATGGGCGTTTGTCACGAATGTCTCATGACCATAGACGGCATTCCCAATCAACAGGCCTGTCTGACGATGGTAGTCGAAGGCATGCAGGTATACCGCCAGGATGGTGCACCCGATTTCCACAAGGAGAATAGCCATGAGTAGTGTTTGGGATGTCATTATCGTCGGCGCGGGGCCAGCTGGAATGTCTGCGGCTATTGAGACTGCCCGGCATGGTTTGTCCACTCTGGTAGTGGATCGGCAAAATGAGCCGGGAGGTCAGATATACCGTAGCGTCGGTTCTTCGCCCATGTCCGGCAAGCTGGGCAGCGACTATGCCGCAGGCCTCCCGCTGGTGAAGCGCTTTCTCGAATGTGGCGCGCAGTTCGAGGCGGGTGCCAACGTCTGGGATATCGCCCCGGACCGGGTATATTACAGCCAACAGGGCAAGAGCCGATTCGTCAGGGCCAGGCAGGTCTTGTTGGCCACCGGTGCCATGGAACGTCCGGTGCCTCTGCCCGGTTGGACCCTGCCCGGCGTCATGGGCTCAGGCGCTTCGGACGTGCTGCTGAAGTCGGCCGGCCTGTTGCCGGAGGGACCGGTTGTTTTGTGCGGCAATGGACCGTTGATTCTTCAAGCGGCTGTACATTTGAGCCATTTCAAGGTGCCTGTGGCCGGTGTGTTGTTGACGGGCAGGCTGGGTAACGCCCTGCGAGCCATGAAGCATGCTGCCGGAGCCCTGGCTCGTCCGGGGTATTTTCTCCACGGCGTCAGCATGGCGGCAAAGACGCTGCTGAAACAGAAGTGCGTGATGGGCGTACGGGATGTGGCCATCAGCGAGAACGGACAGGGCCTGGATGTGAGTTTCGCCACCCAAGGCGGCAAGCGCAAGAATCTGTCTGCCTCCACAGTACTGCTGCACGAGGGGGTTATCTCCGAAAGTCGTATTACCCGACTGGCGCGTCTCCGCCATGCCTGGGACCAGACCCAGCGCTACTGGCATGTGGATGCGACCGTGTGGGGCCAGACCTCTGCTCCCGGCCTGCGTACAGCCGGCGATACCGTGACGGTGCGCGGGGCAGTGGCAGCCCGGGCCGAAGGAAGTCTCGTTGGCCTGGATATCTGTCGTGAGCTTGGCCGCCTGCCGCTGGCCGATCGTGATAGGGAGGCCCGGCCTTTCCTGCGGACGCTTAAGCGCTGCAATGCATTGCAACCTTTCCTGGATGAATACTTCGCTCCCACGCCATCCATGCTGCAGCCGCATCCGGACGCAATCGTCTGCCGATGCGAGGAGCTGACAGCCGGGGATTTGAACGCAGTTATCCGCGAGGGCTGCTATTCGCCTGATGGCCTGAAAGCTCAGGCTCGACCAGGCATGGGAACCTGCCAGGGCCGCATCTGTGGTCAGGCCGTCGTTGAAATGATTGCCGATGCCCATGGACTCCCGTTGGAGAACCTGCCGCTATATACGGCACAACCTCCTCTCTTCCCCCTACGCCTGGGGGAACTCATTGAGATGCCCAGCCCATCTGACCTTTTGTAGTCAAATGGCTGTAGGCCCTGTTACATTGGAAGATTTGAGCATGCTCCCTTTATTCCTCCTTACCCGGAGCATGAAGCCCTGGCGGTTGTGCCTGCCAACATATTCCGCCGGGGCTGCCCTCAAAGCTCAATTTCGAGCACCGTTTCGGGAGAGGCGTGGGCCGTCCCTTCCGAAGAGGCAAACAGTGTTGAGATAGCGACGTTAGCAAAGGGCGCGGTGAGAGATTGTACCG
The DNA here is from genome assembly GCF_004025585.1 of Pseudodesulfovibrio sp. S3. Lineage (NCBI taxonomy): Bacteria > Pseudomonadati > Thermodesulfobacteriota > Desulfovibrionia > Desulfovibrionales > Desulfovibrionaceae > Pseudodesulfovibrio > Pseudodesulfovibrio sp. S3. Next base: position 78,537 of record NZ_QTZO01000011.1, on the reverse strand, counting down.
GCTGTCGGATGGCCAACGGCCCCGACCACGAAACAATAAAGGTATCAAGCTTGCCGTTATGCGGCGGAGGGAAAAATGGTTAGAATTCTCACCGGTTTGCTGGTTCTTTTGGGTGCATACTTTTTCTATGTCTTTTTGAGGGACTATCGAGCGAATCGTCATGTGCAAAGTCCGGCTTCTGCCTATAAGGTGGCTCCCATTGGATTGTTGACGATGTTCGGCGACACGCTTGGGATAGGCAACTTTGCTCCCGCAACCGCTTTACTAAGATTTTTCAAACAGATTGATGACAAGAAAATCCCGGGGACATTGAATGTCTTCACCTCCCTTCCCGAGGTCTTTTCGGGCTGTATCCTGATCACGACCATTGAGGTGGACCCGGTGACCTTGATCAGCATGCTCATTTCCAGCTCTGTGGGAGCGTATTTCGGTGCTTCCATAATTTCGCACTTTTCAGTGCAGAAGGTTCGCCTGACCATGGGAATCGCCCTGTTCGTCACTGCCGTAGTGATGTTTTTGGGTATGATGGGCTGGATGCCCAGCGGCGGCGATGCAACGGGATTGACTGGAATCAACCTGATCATTGCCGTGGTTGGCAACTTCATCCTGGGCATCCTGATGACAGCGGGCATTGGCCTGTATGCGCCCTGCATGGCCCTGATCTACTTCCTGGGCATGTCCCCTCGCGCAGCCTTCCCCATCATGATGGGGTCGTGCGCGTTTCTCATGCCCATTGCCTCTCTGAAGTTCATCAAAGAAGGGGCGCTGGATCGCAAGGTAGCCTTGATTTACATGCTGGCCGGCATCCCGGGGGTGCTTATAGCAGCATTCGTAGTCAAGTCTTTGCCGTTGTTCATGCTGAAATGGGTAGTCATTGCCGTTGTCCTCTACACCTCCGGTTCCATGATTTACTCCATGTTCAAGGACAGGGGAGAGCAAGCCTCCTCCAAGGTGGTCGGACTGCCGGAGAGCAACGTTCCTTAAATCGCCCCATAGATAACAACATTCCCTGGTCAGAACTGACCTGATCAGGGAATTGTTTGGTGGCAATAACCTTGTTGCCACCACAGCAATGGATTCAAAATGAATATACTGTGCTTGGTAATTGCAGCACAATACCATGGAGTTTTTTTATGAAATCCAATCGTCATATATTTACAGTAGAGTCGCACACAATGGGTGAGTCCTTGAGGTTGATAGTTGGCGGATTCCCGAAAGTGATGGGCAGTTCCATGCCGGAAAAGAAAGCATATTTCATGGAGCACTATGACTATTTACATCGGGCACTGATCCTGGAGCCGAGGGGCCATAGTGACATGTATGGTGCAGTCCTGACTTCGCCATGCAATCCAGAGGCTGATTTCGGTGTAATTTTTATGCACGGACATGGTTATCACAATATGTGTGGCCACGGAACGATCGCCACCAACACCATTCTGGTGGAAACAGGTATGATTGAAGTTCAAGAGCCGGTGACCACTGTAAAAATGGAGACCCCTGCGGGGTTGGTTGCTGTGAAAGTGGCAGTGGAAGACGGCAAGGCAAAGAGCGTGTCATTCGAAAATGTTCCCGCTTTTTTGTACAAAAAAGACGTGGTAGTTGACGTCCCTGAATATGGGAAATTGACAATGGACATTTCTTTTGGCGGAAGCTTTTTTGCCATCATTGGCTGTGAACAGTTGGGAATCGAGATTTGTAAGGAAAATTCTTTGAAATTGACAGACATAGGCATGGCCATTCTCCGGGCAGCCAATGAACAGATTGAGATCATTCATCCCGATTTGCCGCACATTACAACCATAGATTTGTGTGAAATCTATGGTCCCGCCAAATCGCCGGATACGGATATGCAAAATATAACCATCTTTGATGGCCAGGTTGATCGTTCGCCCTGCGGTACCGGAACCTGCGCAAAAGTCGCTACGCTATGGGCACGGGGCGAGTTGGCTTTGGGAGAACCCTTCGTCTATGAAAGTGTGATCAATACCAAATTCATCGGTAAGGCATTGCGAGAAACAATGGTTGGGCCGTATAAGGCGATTATCCCGGAGATCACCGGCAGCGCATTCATTACAGGCTACGGACAATATGTGATCGATCAGGAAGATCCTGTGAAATATGGATTTTCATTGCAATAAAAAAGACACGATGTGCCTGTCAAGGGATACTACCCCTCCCCACCCCACCCCCCGGCTTTGCCGGGGGGAACTTGTTGAAACAGGATTGGATCGACACAGATCACGGGTCAGCTGACATCACGTCTGCAGCCTTCCTTTTCCTCATGCCCGCGTCCGCGATATGAACGCCGTGAGGCGGGCTCAGGTCTCGTGCGATGGTCATTTGCCATCGCACGACAGAAAAGGGACCTACGGATTCCCGTAAGTCCCTTGAAATGTCTGGTGCGCCAGGGAGGATTCGAACCCCCGGCCGTCGGCTTAGAAGGCCGATGCTCTATCCAACTGAGCTACTGGCGCACTTGGTGGCCTTGATAATAAGGCGCGTGGCTGAGGTCAAGGATATTCGTACACCCGGCTATTCCCGATGATCTTGACCAGGACGCGCTTTCTGCGGCGGCCGTCGAACTCGCCGTAGAAGATGCGTTCCCAGGTGCCGAAGTCCAGGCGACCATCGGTCACGGCCACCACCACTTCGCGGCCCATGACCTGCCGCTTCATGTGCGCGTCCGCATTGTCCTCATAGCCGTTGTGCCGGTACTGGCCGACCGGTTCATGCGGGGCCAACTTCTCCAGCCAGACCTCGTAGTCATGGTGCAGGCCGGCTTCATCGTCGTTGATGAACACCGAGGCCGTGATGTGCATGGCGTTGACCAGGCACAGTCCTTCGGTGATACCGGATTCATGCAGGCAAGCCTCAACTTCGTCGGTGATGTTGAGAAACGCCCGGCGGGTCGGGACTTCAAAGAAGAGTTCTTTCCGGTATGATTTCATGCGGTCCTAAGGCCCTTTTGCGGCTCAGGGGCGGCCGTCTTCTTGGGAGAGGTGATGCTGATCTTCAGTATCTTCCAGCCAGTCTGGGTAGTAGCTCTTGTATTTTTTGACGACAGCCGCCTTGTTCTGTTCAAACCATTCCATGGAGGCCGGGGTGTTCTGGACAAAATGGCATTCTGCAAGATCGTCCTTGAAATCCTGGGTGTCAAACTGCGATGCGGGTACCGGGTCCAGTGAAAAGCGGGACTTGAGAAAGCCCAGATGCGGCTCGACAACCACGTAATAGATGCGGTTGGGGGCCAGGTCGGCCTGGAGGAAATCGGCATTCTCTCCCATGATCATGAAGAGATGCTTTCCCGCAGGAGTCTGGTAGGCGATCTTGTAATTGGTGGATATGATGCCGATGAATTCCGGTTCATCGTCATCATACAGAAATGCATAGGATTGAATGGCACCGCCAAAGGATGAGGGGCGCATGAAGACGACCGTGGCTTTTTCCGGGTCAGCAGTGAAAGGGGCAACGTCGGTCGGCACCTTCATCATTTGGGACGATGCGCATCCGGTCATTATCAGAATGGAAAAGAGCAAAAGGGCGTTGAGGCACTTGTTCATGGCTGATTCCTTTGTAGAATTATGTCAGATCAGGCCCTAGTATAGGATATACCCGATAATGTCCATCGACCTTGTTTATTTGGCTGGCTCCCCGGGTGTCAGCGCCTGCCTTGTGGGCTCCGGCTGTCGAGTTTCGATCGCGAGCCCCGATTCCCGATGGAGGCGGTGACGCCCTCAGGTTTTCGTCCGGTTTTGTGCAGTTTTGAGAGCAAAGATCAAGTCCTTGAAACCGGATGACTGCCGTTGCCGTATATGGCCGGAAGGCGGAAGGAAATTGCCGTCAGGGGAAAAGGTGTTTTTGGGTGCTGTGACGCCCGTCTCGCCTGCATGGTATAGGGGCAAAAAAAAGGCTTGCATTCGGCGAAGTCTTGTATACAAGCTCCATTCACATGGTTCGTTTTCGAGAAGGATTGACCGGTCCGAAACGAGAACGACCAAGGCAGGATGCCCCTGGGTGTATACCCGGAAGCGGCTCCCGCCGGGTCCGCGTCATTTCGGCGCGTGGCCAACGTCACCAAGGGGGTTTTATGTGCTTAGTGTCTGATCTGGTCTGCTGCTTGTCCTGTGCGGCAAGGAGGTTTTTCGGTCGTTAACCCATAATTACGAGGTGTTGATGAATGAATACTGTAGGTATGCATTGCATTCTTGAACTCAAAGGTTGTCCCGCCCATTTGCTCGATGACGAGCAGCATATTCTTTCCAGCATGGCCAGAGCTTCCGAAACGGCCATGTCCACTCTGCTCAATCTCTCAAGTCACAAATTCGAACCACAGGGCGTCACTGCGCTGGCCCTTTTGGCTGAATCCCATATTTCCATTCATACCTGGCCGGAATCCGGGTATGCGGCGGTGGACATCTTTACCTGCGGCGAGACCGCAAGGCCGCGGCTTGCCTGCGAATATCTCATTGAGCAGCTCCAGGCTCAGGACCACACCCTGACCGTGCTTCCGCGCGGCAACGGCTGTGGTTGTCATCTTCCCTTGACACAACCCGAGGAGGCGACCCTGTGGCAGGTTCAAAACTGACATGTGACTACTGGATAACCGAGTACATGACCCAGGACGATGTTCACCTGCACGGGGTGGAGCAGATCCTGGAGTTCAAGCGGACCGAGTACCAGGAGATGTCCATTGTCCGTTCCAAGACCTTTGGCACTGGTTTGGTTCTGGACGGCAAGTGGCAGACCACGGTACTCGACGAATTCTTGTATCACGAGCCGTTGGTGCATACGTCCATGCACCAGCACGGTTCGCCGTCCAGGGTTTTGGTTCTGGGCGGGGCTGACGGCGGCGCCGTGCGCGAGGTCCTGAAGTGGAAGTCCGTGACCGAGGCCGTGCAGGTGGAGATCGATGAAGTGGTCTTCAATGCCTGCCAGGAACACCTCGGCGAGATTCATCAGGGATGCTTTGAAGACCCCCGCGCCGAAATCCGTTTCGGGGATGCCTTCGAGGTGCTCGAAAATCAGGGTGAATCCTGGGACGTGATCATCTGCGACCTGTCCGATCCCCTGGAGGACAGCCCGGCGATGAACCTGTTCACCAGGGAATTCTTCACCACCTGCCGCAACGCACTGGCTCCTGGCGGTGTCTTTACCATCCAGGCGGGGCCGGTCACGCCGCCCTTTGACGACAACCACGCGATGATCGTGCGTACCCTGGGGACGGTGTTCGAAAACGTCGCCCATTTCTTTTCCTGCACGCCCACCTATGTGGTGCCCCTGGGCTTTGCCATGGGCAGCCTCAAGCCCGTGGACACCAACCCGGACCCGGAAACGGTGGACGCGTTCCTTGCCGCTGCCGTGGAAGGCGAGCTGCGGTTCTTCGACGGCATTGCCCTGCGCGGACTGATGAGTCCGCCCAAGTACCTCAGGGACAAGGTCGGGAAGGGCGAGACATTGAGCACGCTCAAGGACCCGGCCCGGTATACCGGGACCGGCGTCAGGTCGTAGCAGTCCGCTGCAATCGTATATTCCCAACGCCGACGGGCCGGGCCGGTGCAGATGCGCCGGTCCGGCCTGATCTTTGTGCGGGATTGAGAAGGGGTCAGCGTTTTTCCCAGCCGCGGACATCGCCCTTGATCAGGACGAACAGCGGGTGGGGCTCCGGGCGTCTCGCCCTGAGAGTCTCGTGGCGGACAGGGTCGCGTTTTGCCAGTTTTGCCAGCAGGTGGCGCCATTCGAACTCAAGCTGGCCCGTGGTCTCTTCCATGGGCGCTGCCTGGGCGGTGCTGTCGATTTTGGTCGCGTCGAATGCGTAGCCCCGGTGAAGTGATTCCGCCAGCACTCCTGCCAGATAGGCGTCCATGGCGGAAAGCGGGGCAGGGTGGTTGCGGAACCGGATGAGCTGCGGATGATTGACGTATCCCCTGGTCAGCCCGCGCAGCACCTTGCGCGCCAGCAACCCTTCGCGCCAGAGCGCGGTCAGCCCCTTGGCGTCAAGAAACGCGGGATGGACGGTCCACAGCCGCATGGGATATCACCGGGTCTCGGCCAGGTAGCCCAGTTCCCGGGAAAAGTCGTCGGTGTCCTGGGGCAATCCGTGGAGCAGATGCCCGAGGCGCATCATGGGGCCGGTGGGAAAATCCTTTTCCCAGCGTGCGTAGTAGCCGGAGAAACCGTACATCCAAAGCATTTCCGAGGCCTGGGTGAAAACCTGTTCGGCCAGGTCCCGCCACGTGGTGGAGGCGGTGATTTTCCAGACCGGGTATTCAATGCCGCCGACTTCGCGTTTGCCTTTGAAATCTATAGTTATATCCAGTTCTCCGCCGGGTTTCGGGGTCACGACCCAGTAGTAGAGCCAGCCTTCGCCGCCCCATTCGAATTCCGTGTGCCGGTAGTCTGCTTCCATGTCCGTGGGGGCGTCCAGGCCATGGATGTCGCACAGGCAGAGGAACAGATCCTTGAGGGGTTCGGAAAAATTGGAATGCACGCTCAGGTCAAAGTGGGAATTGCCGAGTACGGCCCGGAATTCCAGCCAACCGGCCCGCGCTTCGGTCAAAAAGATTTCAAAACGAGTGTCAGACACGCCTGCCTCCCTGTCGCTGTTTCAGGGAATCCTACACAACTCCGCCTTGTTAATCAAAGGGAGCCTCGGGTCCTGGAAGGTGGAAATCCGTGGGAATGCTTGACGGAAAAGGGTTTACAGGCTCATCAAATTCGGCTACGTACATAATTCTTCTATATATGGAAGAATGCTATTGCTGTAACCGGCTTGAATTGCTGGTTTTCTTTAAATCGAACGTAAGGATGTCGGAATCGGCCTGTTGTGCCGACCGCGCAAACGGGGCTCGCCTGCCTCGGAAACGATGACCCGGATGCGCCGGTACCCTCATCCCGAAAATATGCGTTAATACTAATTTGACCGAGGTCCGTTGTGGAGGTAACCCATGGAAAAAACTACTGAATCTGTTGAAATGCCTGAAATGGAAATGAACTTTGCTGATGCTCTTGACGAGTATCTCAATTCCGATTTCGGCGACCTGGACGAAGGCACCATTGTTGCCGGTGAAGTCGTCAAAGTCGACAAGGACTACGTGCTTGTTGATGTGAATTTCAAGTCCGAAGGGCAGATCCCCGTGTCGGAATTCACCGAAGTGGACGGCACCGTGACCGTTTCTGTCGGTGACAAGGTCGACGTTTTCGTCGCCCGCAAGAACGAAGCCGAAGGCACCATCTACTTGTCCCGCGACAAGGCCAAGCGGATGCAGCTTTTTGATAAACTTGAAGAGCTTCAGGAAAAGGACGGCGACGTCATCGGCCGCATTCTCCGCCGCATCAAGGGTGGTTACACCGTTGATCTCGGCGGTGTCGAGGCCTTCCTGCCCGGCTCTCACGTTGACCTGCGCCCGGTCCCGGACATGGACGCCCTGGTCAACAAGGAATTCGAATTCAAGATCCTCAAGATCAACCGCCGTCGTTCCAACGTCATCGTCTCCCGCCGCGTGCTTCTCGAAGAGATGCGCTCCGAGCAGCGTGACAAGCTCCTCGACACCCTCGTGGAGGGCCAGGTCGTGGAAGGCAAGGTCAAGAACGTCACCGAATACGGCGTGTTCATCGACCTCGGCGGTCTCGACGGCCTGCTGCACATCACTGACATGTCCTGGAAGCGCATCAAGCATCCCAAGGAGATGGTCAACCTGGGTGATGATCTGCAGCTCAAGATTCTCAACTTCGACCGCGAAGGCCAGAAGGTCTCCCTCGGCCTCAAGCAGCTCGTGCCTGATCCGTGGGAAAACATCGCCGAGAAGTACCCCGAGGAGTCCCGCTTCACCGGTGTCATCACCAACCTCGCCGACTACGGCGCATTTGTTGAGTTGGAAAACGGCGTGGAAGGCCTGGTGCACATCTCCGAGATGTCCTGGACCCGCAAGCTCCGCCACCCCTCCCAGATGGTCAAGGTCGGCGACGAAGTCGAAGTCATCGTGCTCGGCGTGGACCAGGACAAGAAGCGCATCAGCCTCGGCATGAAGCAGATCTCCCCGAACCCGTGGGATGTGGTTGCAGAGAAGTACCCCGAGGGCACCGTCCTCGAAGGCGCTATCAAGAACATCACCGAATTCGGCGTGTTCATCGGCATCGAGGAAGGCATCGACGGCCTGATCCACGTGTCCGACATCTCCTGGACCAAGAAAATCCGTCACCCTTCGGAAGTCTACAAGTCCGGCGACTCCGTCCAGGCCAAGGTCCTCACCGTGGACAAGGAGAACGAGAAGTTCACCCTGGGCGTCAAGCAGCTGACCGAAGACCCGTGGTCCCAGGTTCCGGCCAAGTACCCCGTGGGCCAGAAGGTCAACGGTCTCGTCACCAACATCACTGACTTCGGTCTGTTTGTTGAGGTCGAGGAAGGCATCGAAGGACTGGTTCACGTTTCCGAAATCAGCCGCAAGAAGATCAAGTCCCCCTCCGAGATGTTCAAGGAAGGCGACACCATCGAAGCCAAGGTCATCCATGTCTCTGCTGACGAGCGCCGTCTGGGCCTGTCCATCAAGCAGACCAAGGAAGAGGCTGCCCGTCCTGCCGGCGGCAAGTCCAAGTCCTTTGGTGGCGGTGGCGTAGACGCCGGTTCCACCCTGGGCGACCTGCTCCGCGAGAAGCTGGAAGAAGCTGCCGGCGATGCCCTTGCTGAAGCCGCTGCCGAGGCCGAGGTTGAAGAAACCGTGGAAACCGTGGAAGCCGTGGAAGCCGTGGAAGCTGTCGAAGCCGTGGTTGAAGAAGCTGTTGAATCCGAGGCCCCGGCAGAAGATGCCGCTGCCGAAGAAGAGACCAAGTAAGGTAAATCCATCATGCGTTCGGCAGGAACTCACGACCGTTTCTCCCAACGCCACCCCTTCTTGTTTGGGGTGATGATGATCATAATGGCCGTGGCCCTCATTGCGGGGGCCATGGCCTTTTTCCGTTCCGTGGGACTGACTCCGGGGTCCATTGCCGGGTCCGACAAGATCGGTGTGGTCTATGTGGAGGAAATGATCCTCAGTTCCTCGAAGGTGGTCTCCTTCATTCAGGCCCTGAAAGAAGACAAGTCGATCAAGGGCGTGCTCCTGCGGGTGAACTCTCCCGGCGGGGCCATCGCGCCCTCCCAGGAAATCTATCAGGCCGTCAAGGAGCTGAACGCAGTCAAGCCCGTGGTGGCATCCTACGGGTCCGTGGCCGCCAGCGGCGGCTACTACTGTTCGGTCCCGGCACGGCTCATCTTTGCCAACCCCGGTTCCATCACCGGCTCCATCGGCGTCATGGCCGAATTCGTCACCGTGACCGAAGCCATGGAAAAACTCGGCATCAAGCCCGAAGTCCTGGCCACCGGCAAGTACAAGGCCGCCGGAACCCCCCTGCGCGAACTCTCCTTTGAGCAGCGCGAGCAGATGATCGGACTCATGCAGGACTTGCACGAACAGTTCGTGGATCATGTTGCCGAGGCCCGGGGCATGGACCGCGCGCGTATCGCCGCCATCGCGGACGGCCGCGCCGTGTCAGGCCGTCAGGCATTGGCTTTGGGACTCGTCGACCAGATAGGCTCCATGTCCCAGGCCATGGACAAGCTCAAGGAACTGGCTGAAATCGAAGGCAGGGCCTCTCTTGTCGAAGGTCCGGTCGAGGAAAAGACCCTCATCCAGGAAATCCTGGGCTCCATCAAATTCGATATCTCGTCCAGCCTGCCTGGCTGGTCCTTTTCTTACAAATAGACGCGGCTTGCGATAGCGGGCCATCTGCACATTTCCCGTGCACGGTTCAATCCTCACCGTAGCCAGGCTACGCCTCCGGTTGAACCGCACCCGGGAAATGCACATCTGACCCACTCTCCCAAGCCTGATCGCGCTCGCGGAAAAGAGCCGCTGTTTGCGTGCTGCGCACTCAAAGACGCTCCAAGCTGGGAAGAGCCTGGCAGGAAGCACCCGCGAAGCGGCGATAAGAAGTTTTGGAGGGTCCAGGGAACCTTTTTCAAAAGGTTCCCTGGCCGCCGGAGGCATTCCTAAAATCCGTAGCGCAGGTATTCCTTGTCCAGCCGGTTTATCATTTGGATATACCTGTAGGTTCCCTTGATCTGGGCTTCTTCCACTATGTGGTAGCCCTGGTTGCGGCAGGCCGGGCAGGCGTCTATGGGGATTTCCACGCCCAGGCACAGCGGGCCGGAGTCGGCGCGGGTTTCCACTTTGAAGAGGCCCCGGCATTTCTTGCAGAGCGTGACGGTTTCCTGCTGCACCTCGTTGATGCCGTCGGTGTCATAGTAGACCTGTTTGTGCCGGATGAAGGTGTCACCGGAGACGACGCCCTGCTGGCGGTCGCCGCCGGGGTCGAAGCCGGGCGGGTTGAAGTAAAGCTTTGGGAGCTGTTTGCAGAGTTCTTCGATGTAGGCAGTGGTCCGAGTGTCCTGGCGGATTTTTTCGGCATTGTAGTTGGGTTCCCGGACATGGGAATAGTCCACCCCGGCCATGGCCAGGCAGATGCCCAGGTTGATGTAGGGCAGGGCGCCCTGGATGGAATAGCCGCCTTCGAGCACGGCGATGTCCGGTTTGAGCATCTCGTTCATGGTGGCGTAGCCCCTGGCCGAGAAGTTCATGTTGGTGATCGGGTCGGTGAAGTGGTTGTCCTGGCCTGCGGAGTTGATGATCAAGTCCGGCTTGAAGTCGTCGAGGATGGGCATGACGATGCGTTCCATGGCCATGAGGAACCCCTCGTCCGAGGTATTGGGCGGCAGCGGGATGTTGATGGTCTTGCCCAAGGCGTTGGGACCGCCCAGTTCCTGGGGAAAGCCGGAGCCGGGATAGAGGGTGCGGCCGTCCTGGTGCAGGGAGATGAACAGGGTGTCCGGGTCATGCCAGTAGACGTCCTGGGTGCCGTCCCCGTGGTGGCAGTCCGTGTCCACGATGGCGATCTTCTTGCGTCCGTATTTTTCGCGGATGTGTTCGATCATGACCGCTTCGATGTTGATGGTGCAGAATCCGCGTGAGCCGTGCACCACCTTCATGGCGTGGTGACCGGGCGGGCGGACCATGGCAAAGGCGCAGTCGCGCTCGCCCTCCATGACCAGATCAGCGGCTTTCATGGCCCCGCCTGCGGAGATGAGGTGGGACCGGGTGGCCACGGCCGCCACTTCCGGGAAGCAGAAGTGGACCCGCTCCACGTCCTCGATACCGGCAACATCAGGCTTGTATTCTCCCACGCCTTCGATGTCGAAGATGCCTTCTTCGCGCAGTTGATCCTGGGTGTAGAGGAGTCGCTCCTGCCGTTCGGGGTGGGTGGGGGATATGGCCCAGTCGAATGCCGGGAAAAATATGATGCCGAGTGTGTTTTTCGATTTGAGCATGGCTTAGCGTCCCTTTCCGAAGGTCTTCACGACGCCGGGTCTGACCTGGCATTTCACGCGGATGTTCTTGCCCACCTGCTCCATGCCTTCCACCATGTTGAAGCTGGAGGAGTGGGTTATCAGGGCGTCCTCGGTCCGAAGGAAAACCCCCATGGAATCGAGCTGCATGGTCAGTTGGTTGACCGCGTCCTTTTCCGCGTCCGTCTGGTCGTAGCTGGTGTGCACGTTTTCGCGGTAGGACAGGGTGGGGATGAACAGGACATGGCGCTGGGTGTCGGCGAACAATTCCAATTCCCAGGTGGTGCGGGTCAGGGCCGCTCCGATGGCGTTGGCCACGTCAAAGTTGTCCGGGACCTCGGTGGATATCTGGAAACGGCTGAAGATTTCCATCTTCATGGCTTGGGCCGGTCCGCCCATGAGGTAGATCTTCTTGGGGACGATCTTCTTTCCCTCGATCAGTTCGTGGATGGTGTAGACCGGCTTGGCGTTGATTTCAGCCACCAGTTGCCGGGAGGCGTCATGGATGGCGTCCGCTGCATGGGCTATGGCTGCCTCGGCCAGCTTGTCGGCGGAGAAGGAATGCTTGTCGGCAAAGCTGGCTATGGCGGATAGAGAGGCGGCAGTGTCGCCCACGGAGCAAATCCCGGCATGATTCAGCGCGTCGGTCAGGGTGACGTGTTCGCCGCCCAGGCACACGGACGGGCCGATCCGGTTGGGGCCAACGCGGACCTCGTCCCCGACCACGGTGATGGCCGAATCCCCGCCGATGCCGATGGAATGCACCTTGAGTGCCGTGACCAGGGTGGGGTGGGAGCCGATGTTGATGCCCTCGGGTTCGATGAGCGGTGCGCCCTCGGCAAAGACCGCAATGTCGGTGGTGGTGCCGCCGATATCCAGGATGATCGAATCGTGGAAGATGTCCGTCAGGGCGATGATGCCCATGACCGACGCGGCGGGACCGGAAAAGATGGATTGCACGGGCATGGTGCGCGACTGGGGCAGGGGCATGGTGCCGCCGTCGGCCTTGAGGATGTTCACCTTGACGTGGGCCAACCCCATGTCGTTGAGGGACTTTTCCACGGCGGTGGCAAAGTCGTTGTAGATCCGCCACACAGCGCAGTTGAAGTATGCGGTGGCAACGCGGCGCGGGAAATTCAGGGAGCCGCCCAGTTGATGGCCCAGGGTCACGAAATCGGCCGGTTCGTTTGAGTCTCGGCCCGGGCCGCTGGACAGGGTGCGGCGGATGAGGTTTTCGTGCCGGGGGTTGCGTGTGGAGAACTTGCTCACGGCCGCGAACACGCGCACGCCGTTTTCGCGGCAGGTTTCAATGGCGTTGGCAAGCTGTCGGGTGGACAGGGCGCGGACCTCGTTTCCCCGGTGGTCGATGGATCCTTCGATGACATGGAAGTCCTTGCACGGCATGAAATTGTGCGGATCGATGCCTGGACCGGAAGAGACGATGACGCCCACATCTTCGGTCTTGCCCTGGACAATGGCATTGGTGGACAGGGTGGTGGACAGGTTGAGTTGGGTGATCGAGCTTTGGTCCACCTCTTTCAGGATGGTTTCAAGCGCCTCGGTGACCGAAGAAAGCAGATCCTTGTGCCGGGTGGGAACCTTGCAGGAAGCAGCCACCCGAACGCCGTTTTTGGTGTCAATGGCGACCGCATCCGTATGGGTACCGCCCACGTCAATTCCAAGCAGCATTTGAACTCCGTATTTTTTCAAGCATAGACTGGATTTAGCACTCACTGCGCCAAGGGCGCAATCATATTCGGCCAGTGGTCAAAATAGTTCGGGGAGCGGTCGTGCGGATACGTGTTTCCTCGTTTGCCTTTCCTTGCCTTCTTCGTGTAGCGTACTGAAGTCACAATGAATCAGCCCCTCCGACAGGTCAGGAGGAAGGAGACCATACATGAGCAAGATTTTCATAGCAGGCGCTGCCGGAAACATCGGTACGGCCCTGATCGACACCCTGGAAAACACGGCCGACATTGTTGCCGGAGTCCACTCTCCGGCCAAGGCCGAGATGCTGGCGGGAAAGGGAGTGGAGGCGCGTGTCTTTGATTTCAACGACGTGGATTCCATGGTTCGGGCCATGGAAGGGTGCGACCGCATGTTCCTGGTTATTCCCATGCAGGAGAAGCTGGCCCGTTTCGGCCGGTTGGCCGTGGACGCGGCCATGAAAGCGGGCATCGGGTATATAGTGCGCTCCAGCGGCTACGGCGCGTCCTCGGACGCGCACTGGCGGCTTGGCCGGGAACAGGGCATGGTGGACCAGTTCGTGGAGGATTCCAAGATTCCTTACACCATTCTGCGCCCCAACACTTTCATGCAGAATTTTTCCACAGTCTATGCGGGCATGATCAAGTCAGGCACCATTGCCCTGCCCGAAGAGGACTATGCGGTCAGCTACATCGACGTGCGCGACATCGCAGCCTGCGCCGCCCGCCTGCTGAACGACAACGACGGTTTCACGAACAGTTTCTATGCCCTGACCGGCCCCAGGGGATTGACTCTTTCCGAAGTGGCGGACGTCATCGGACAGGCCGCCGGTATCAACGTGAAGTATGTCCCCATTGCCGAAGAGCAGTTTCTGGAAGGGCTTGATGGGGCCGGGGTGCCCGAATGGAACCGGAATATGTTGGTCAGCCTGAGCCGTGTGGTCAAGCTCGGCATGATGGGCAACGTGACCCAGGCCGTGCAATTCCTGACCGGAAAGGGTGCCAGGACATTTGACGATTTTGCCGCCGAATGCAGCGGGGTCTGGAGGTAACTCCATGGCTCCGCTCAAGGGTCAGGAAGATCTGCTGCGGATCATCCGCAAGATTTCCGCAGGCACGTACACCGACGAGATTCACCATCTGACCGGACCGGCCTGTTCCCCGGAAATCCAGGAACTGGCAGAGGCCGTGTCCCTGATGATGGTCAAGATCGAGGCCAGGGAGGAGCGGTTGGAGCAGCTTCTGGAAAAGATCCGGCGCGATACCGTGAACACGGTGACCTCGGTCGTTCATGCCTTGGGTGCGCGTGATTCCTACACCGAGGGCCACGGCGAGCGGGTGGGTGTCTATGCCCGGCGTCTGGCCCAACGCCTCGGTCTGCCCAGTGACGAGGTGGAACGCATCCGCATAGCCGGGACCCTGCACGACATCGGCAAGATCGGATTCAGCGATCGTGTCTTCACCTGCGAGGACACGCCGCTCAGCCGGGATATGATCGATGAGATACATCATCACCCGGAATGGGGCCGGGACATCCTCAAGAATCTCGACTTTCTCGGGCCGGCCCTGGAGTACGTCTACGCCCACCACGAGCTCATGGACGGTTCGGGTTATCCCCGCGGTCTCAAGGGGGACGAGATTCCCTTGGGTGCGCGCATCCTGTGCGTGGTGGATTACTTCGACGCCATGACCACGGACCGGCCCTACCAGAAGGGCAGGCCCCTGTCCGAAGCCGTTGACACCCTGCGCAGCCTGGCCGGATCATCCCTGGACCCTGAATTGGTGGAGACCTTCATCCTCGAGATCGAGACCAACGGCCGGATCGGGTGATTCCCGTGGAAACGTTGGAAGCAAAAATCGAGCGGGTGTTGCGGGATCGGATCGAGCTGTTGCCCTACGATCCTGCGTGGCCTGAGCGTTTCGAAGAGGAAAAGCGTCATTTGCAGGGCTGCCTACCGGAGGGGCTGCTGGTCCGTATAGAACATTTCGGCAGCACATCCCTGCCGGGAATGACCGCCAAGCCCGTGATCGACATGCTGGTGGAGGTGACCGACCTGGATATGGTCAGGACCGAAGCGGTACCCATCCTGGAAGCCCAGGGGTATGACTGTTTCTGGCGTCCTCAGCCCGAAGGATGCACCCCGCGGCACTATCCCTGGTCCATCAAGCGGGACCGTGACGGGCGGCGGACACACCACATCCATATGACCGTCCGGGACTCCACGCTGTGGGAAGGGCTCGCGTTCCGCGACTACCTTCTCGGCCATCCCGATGCCGCTGCCCGATATGGTGAGCTCAAGCGTGACCTGGCCGTGCGTTTCCCTGATGACCGGGTGGCCTATACCGAAGGCAAGACCGATTTTGTCAGGGAAATATTGGACACGGCCCGAAAACAGGGCTGACGACAAGATCGTGCAAGACCGGTATGCCCGGTTGGCCGTATCCTCCCTTGAAACCAAAGGAGGCTCCATGAATATCTTCACCAAGTTCGATACGGGAATCATTGCCGGGCCGGATGCGCCCAGGGGTGCGGCCGGTCTGGAATGGAATGCCCATCCTGCCTTTGCCGGGGTGTCGCTCAAGCATCTGATCACCGGGCATGAGACCGAAGGCCGGTTCAGCGCCCATCTGGTGCGCCTTGAACCCGGCGCGGAAATAGGCGACCATGTCCACGAAACCAATTGGGAGCTGCATGAGGTGGCCGAAGGGAGCGGACAGTGTTTCCTTGACGGCAAATGCATCCCCTATGAGCCCGGCGTGGTCGCCATCATGCCGGAGAGCGCGTCCCATCGGGTGCAGGCGGGCGAGAACGGCCTGTGTCTGCTGGCCAAATTCATGCCGGCGTTGCTCTGATCTTGAGGACTATGACCGAAAGCTGTACCGAATATGCCGAAATCCCCGGACTGGACGGCGTCAGCGTGGTCCGCCATGCAGGCATGCCGCCCACCGGGGCCCGTCATGCCCATCGATCCGTGTGTGTCGGCGCGGTGGTGGCCGGGGTCAGGCATACGGACATTGCCGGGGTCCGTCATACGACTGCGGCAGGGCAGGTCATGGTCATACCCCCGGATGCTCCGCATGCCTGTTCGGACAGCGGCACCAGTGAATACATCATGATCAGCATTCCCCTGAGCTGTTTCGAGGAGGCGGGTCTGGACCCTGCGGATCTGGCCGCGGCGGAATTGATATCGGACGATCCGGCCCGTTTCGGGGCAGTGCTCCGGTTGGCGAATATGGCCCGGCAACCGGCCTCACGGCTGGAACGGCAGGCAGCGCTTCTGGAGGTCATGGAGCCGCTCTGCACAGGGAGCGCGTCCATGGTTGCCCTGGTCCCGGAACAGGACAGGATAGCTGCGGTCCGCCGTCATCTGGAGGAATGCCATGCCGATGATGTGCCGCTCAAGGTCTTGGCCGGGATGGCCGGGTGCAGCCCATGCAGATTGAACCGGGTCTTTGCCTCGGTAGTGGGCATGCCGCCCCACGAGTATCAGATCATGCAGCGGGTGCGGCGGGTCAAGGAGTGCATCCGCAACGGGAAGAGCCTGGCTGACAGCGCAGTGGAGGCGGGTTTTTCCGATCAGAGCCACATGACCCGTTGTTTCCGGAAGGTCATGGGCATGACGCCCGGCGTCTTTGCCGGAGGGTTGGCGGAGTAGTTTTCGAGCGTGAAAAAAGTCGGCTGCGGCGCAGTTTCTTCACACGGTATTCGTTTCACTTTGAAGTCAGTTTTGCTATGCTGC
This sequence comes from Pseudodesulfovibrio sp. S3, assembly GCF_004025585.1. Lineage (NCBI taxonomy): Bacteria > Pseudomonadati > Thermodesulfobacteriota > Desulfovibrionia > Desulfovibrionales > Desulfovibrionaceae > Pseudodesulfovibrio > Pseudodesulfovibrio sp. S3. Next base: position 61,714 of record NZ_QTZO01000011.1, on the reverse strand, counting down.
CCAAGAAGCGGCCGGATCACTGGCCTAGAACACGGATTGCCATATCATGCTCAAGCGCATAGTTCACCTGATTCCCCTGCTCGCCGGTCTGGTCGTGGTAGTGGTAGTCACCATCGGCTACAGGGCCGACCAGGAAAACCACGCTCAAAAGGTCCGGGCACAGGTCGTTCACGCCCTCACGACCGTCAAGTCCCAACTGGAGATCCGGTTCGAGTCAACTTTCCAACTGGTCAATTCTCTCAAGGCGTTTCTTCAGGTCAATCCGGAAATGGACCAGGCGGAGTTCCAGAAGATTGTCGAGATTCTTCTTGCCGGCAGGAACGCTGTCCGGTCTTTGCAGCTTGCCAAAAACGACATTATTTCGCATGCATATCCGGCCGATGAAAGAGAACATGCCTTTGGTCGGGCGATTCCCCTGAGCGGTTCCGCAGCCCTTCGGGTCTCGGCCATTCGTGCCAAGGGGACCGGGCAGGTCCAGATACTGGTTTCGAATCCGCGCTCTCCCGACAGGAGTGAAGTTGTTGTGCTGACTCCGGTCCTGTTGTCGGAGGCCGATGGTTCTGCCCGGTACTGGGGGTTGATCAGCGTCACGCTGGACTCCGGCGCTTTTTATTTGGGCAGCGAGTTTGTTGCATTCGAGCCTGAAGTGATGCTGGCCTTGCGTAAACCGGAATCCTCGCCAGCCCGTGATCTGGTGCTGGCGGGCGACCCCGTGGTGTTCGACATGGACCCCATTGTCGAGGATATCCATTTCCCCTCCGGGCATTGGCAGTTGGCGGCGGCTCCCGGCACCGGCCGGACCTTTTCGCCCTATGGGGTCTACATCCTGACCTTCGGCGGCCTGCTCGTACTGTTGCTTCCCGCTTCGTTCTGGGCCGTGATGGTCATGATTCTCGGCCGTCTCAAGGATCGAGAACGCTATTACCAATTGATCCATAATGCCAAGTCCATCATCCTGCGCATCGACATGTCCGGTGAAATCGATTTTTGCAATGAATACGCCGAGGAATTCTACGGGTATGCGCCGGGCGAGTTGCTGGGAAAGCCCTTCGTGGGTACACTGATTCCCCGGAAAGATGCGGAAGGGCAGTCCATGCGCCGGTACCTGAACCGGTTGCTGAAAAATCCCCTGGATCATTCCTTTGACGAAACCATGAGCCTGCGCAAGAATGGTGAGATTGTCTGGGTGGCCTGGGCCAATGATTCGGTCCTGTCGCGGGATGGGGCCATGGTCGGGGTATTGTGCGTGGGCACGGACATAACGGACCGCAAGCTCATGGAGGAAACCCTGCGCCAGCGGGAGAAACAGTACCGTCTGCTGGCTGAGAACGTCACGGATATCATCTGGGGGGTGGACGCTGATTCCCGGTTCACCTACGTCAGCCCTTCCGACGAGGTCATTCGCGGCTTCAAGCGATATGATGTGCTGGGCAGGCCCATACAGGATTTTCTTTCAACGGGTTCCCGAACCCGTTTCAATGATGTCCTGACAGTGCTCAACGACCAGGTCGAACAAGGCGATTTCCATGCCTCAATCACGGAGGATATGGAGTTCCTCTGCGTGGACGGTTCTACTGTGTGGCTTGAATCCCGAGTGGGCGTGCTGCTCAATGACGAGGGGGACAGGATCGGTCTTCAGGGCGTGAGCCGCGACATTACGGACCGCAAGTTGGCCGAGACCCTGCGTGACGATATGGAACGGATGGCCAGGCATGACCTCAAAACGCCCCTTGGCGCAGTCGTGGGGTTGCCCGAGGAAATCCGCAGGATGGGCGGCTTGACGACCCCCCAGGCGGTCATGCTCGACACGATTGAAAAGGCCGGCGACACCATGCTCCACCTGATCAACCGGTCCCTGGATCTCTATAAAATGGAATGTGGCACGTATGTCCTGGAGAGAACGACCGTGGACGTGCTCCAGGTCATTGAGCGTATCAAGGTCGAGGCCCTGTCCCATATCCGGGAAAAGGGGATCAGCGTAGGCATTGAGGCAGGGAACGGGCAATTCTCCAAAGCCTTTCCGATCACCGTGGACAAGGAACTTTTCAAGTCGATGCTCTCGAACCTGATCCGCAACGCCCTGGAAGCTTCACCCGAATCCGGTTCCATTTCCATCCTTCTGGAGAAGGGCGAGAACGTGACCATCCGCATCCGCAATCAGGGAGAGGTGCCCTGGGTCGTGCGGGAAACCTTTTTCGACAAGTATTCCACGTCCAATCCGAGTCGGGGTTCCGGGTTGGGAACCTATTCCGCCCGGCTTATCGCCCGTACCCACGGCGGTGACATAACCCTGGACGCCGGTCACACCGGCGAGACCTGCGTGGTGGTTACCCTGCCTCTCCGAGGATGAGGAAAAGCCCCTGCGTGCAGGGGCCTATCCTTTCTAGTCCTGGAGTTTTTTCATGAGCCAGGCCATGTTCTGACCGAGCACATCCATGGTCTCCAAGCCTTCGGCGTCATTGAGCACTTCACCTTTTTCCCTGCCGAAGCCCATGTTCCAGTAACGGGATCCGGGCACGACCATCTGTTCGATGAAGAAGAAGGAATTGAGCGTGTTGAAGGTCTGCATGGCCCCGCCGCGCCGGGCGGTCACGACCGAGGCCCCGACCTTGCGGGCGAACATGCTGCCGTTGACCAGGCCGACCATGCCCGCCCGGTCGATCAGCGCGCTCATCTCGGTGGTGATGGTGGCAAAGTAGGTGGGCGAGCCGAGGATGATCCCGTCCGCCGCGTCCATGGCCTCAAGACATTCGTTGAAGAAATCGTTTTTGACCGCACAGCGGCGGTCCTTGTTTTCCGCGCATTTGCCGCAGGCGAGGCAGCCGTGCATTTTCTTGCCGCCCAGCTCGATCAGTTCGGTCTCGATGCCTTCGGCCTCGAGTTTGGTGAAAACGCGCTGGATCATTGCTGCGGTATTGCCGCCCTTGCGGGCGGAACCGTTGATTCCGACTACTTTCATGACGGTCTCCTAATAGGTGTTGTAGTGAACCCGGTCTTCTTTGAACCGGCTTTCGGACGAGAGTTGCTGGGCGGGCCAACCGATGGGGGCGAACCCGAGGGGGACGATGTGCTCCGGCAGGTTGAACATCTTGCGGAAGGCGGCGACCCGGTCCTCCATGGGATAGATGCCGGTCCAGACCGCACCCAAGCCGAGGCCGTGGACGGCCAGCAGCAGGTTTTCCATGGCTGCGGCGCAGTCCTGGACCCAATAACCGGGGTACTTCTCCAGGCTCAAATCTCCGCAGACAAGAATGCCCAAAGGAGCCTGGGTGACCATCTTGATATGGGGATGCAGGTCGGCCATGCCGTCCAGGCGTGCGCGGTCGTTGATCACCACAAATTGCCAGGGCTGGGCATTGCCTGCACTGGGGGCCATCATGGCCCCTTCCAGTATCTCCCTGACCATATCGTCAGGAATGATCCTGTCCTCGTATTTCCTGATGCTGCGCCTGGTGCGCAGGGCTTCCAGTATTTCCATACTCATTTCCTCCGGGGTTTTTCGAGCTGGCTGTGTTTACGTTTTTACTGTTCTCTGATAATGGTGAGAAAAGATCAAGTACGCACTTTATAGTTCTATAGTAACCAATTGGATACTATTGGCCGTTGTCCGGAGGGCGTATTCCGGGCGTTCGGTTGATGGTCGTATTATCGGAGAGAATAATGAGTATTTCGTGCCCCCTGAAGATGTGCGGCGACAAGAAGTATTATTGCAGCATGGAGTTGACGCTCCAGGTCATTGGCGGCAAGTGGAAGCCGATCATCGTCCACAGGCTGGGCAGCGAAGGCACGCTCCGGTTCAGCGAGGTGAAACGGTCCATTCCCAGCATTACCCAGAAGATGCTCACCCAGCAGCTCCGAGAGCTGGAGGCGGACGGCGTGGTTCGCCGCGAGGTCTATGCCCAGGTGCCGCCCAAGGTTGAATATTCCCTGACCGAGTTGGGGCAGAGCGTCATGCCGGTCCTCGTCAACCTCTGCCAGTGGGGGACAAAGTATGAGGAATGGCATGCACGGCAGGAATGCCGGGCACAGGCCGTCTGACAGGTTGTCTCCCTGCCCCCCCACCTTGTTGCTGGAGATTGTAATGTCTGAACCTCAAGACTACTTGCCCGGTCCGTCCGATGAACCGGATTCGGTTCTACCAAGCGGATTCGATCTGGATGCAGCCTGCAAGGCCATGGAATTGAGCCGGGAGGAGATGCTGCTTTTTCTGCCTGAGGCCGCAACGGAAATCAGGATCAGGATTGATGCGGCCAGGAAGGCCCTGCTTGCTTCCGCCCTTGGGGCGGTGACCCTCAACAGCCATACCATCAAAAGCGTTGCCGCGTCCCTGGGTGTTGAATCCGTCCGCCTGGCAGCGGAAGTGCTGGAAAAAAATGCCCTGGAAGGCAATGGACAGGCCTGTGCTGCGCTATTGGATTCCCTTGAGCGCAGAGTAGCCGGTCTGCTCGTTGAGCTGGACAGCCCCTAGACCGCCGACTGCCTTCTTCAAACAAGAAACCGCCCTGCCCGGATCAAGCCGGACAGGGCGGTTTTTCGGGTGCGGGAATCAGCCTCTGCAGTTGTGTTTCATGCTGGTGCCTTCGACGATGAAGACAACGGATTCGGCAACGTTGGTGGCCAGATCGCCGATGCGTTCAAGGTGGCGTGCGCCGATGATGGCATGAACGCCGCGTTCCACGATGCGTGATTCGGAGACCATCTCGGCCACCATCTGGCGCAGGATGGAGATATTCAGGTCATCGGCCTTGTCATCCATGCGGCAGACCTGACCGGCCAGGGTCACGTCGTCGTCCACATAGGCCTTGAGGGCTTCGGACAGCATCAGTTTGACGATGTTGGCCAGATTTTCCATTTTGGGGTTGTGGGGCATGGGCGGCCTGGATGCGAGGAACATGGCCCTGTGTGCCAGGTTGACGGCTTCGTCTCCCAGTCGCTCCAGATTCACGGTTATGCGCTGTGCGCCGATAATGGTCCGCAGGTCAACGGCCATGGGCTGGTCGAGTGCAAGTAGTTCCAGGCAGAAATTGTCTATCTGGTCTTCCATTTCGTTGATGGCGTCGTCGCCCACGATGACGGCTTCGGCCAGGTCGGAGTCGTTTTCAAGATATGCCTTGATGGCCTTGTGCACGGCGGATTCGGAAAGGGCTGCCATGCGCAGGACTTTGACCCTGAGGTCTTCGAGTTTTTTTGAAAAATGTGCGCGTTGTTCCATTGAGTAGGTCCTCTGAGCTTCAGCTTAACCGAAACGCCCCGTTATATAATCTTCTGTCTGTTTGTTGGCCGGATTGGTGAACATCGACTTTGTATCGTCCATCTCGATGAGCTTGCCCATGTAGAAGAACGCCGTGCGGTCGGAAACGCGGGCCGCCTGCTGCATGGAGTGGGTGACTATGATGATGGTGAAGTCCTTTTTCAACTCGTGAATCAGGTCCTCGATTTTTTGGGTGGCGATGGGGTCCAGGGCGGATGCGGGTTCGTCCATGAGCAGGACCTCGGGCTCCACTGCCAGGGCGCGGGCGATGCACAGCCGTTGCTGCTGTCCGCCGGACAGACCCAAAGCCGACGTTTGCAGGCGGTCCTTCACCTCATCCCAAAGGGCGGCGCCCAGGAGGCTCTCCTCCACTTTCTGTTCCAGGTACTGCTTGTCCTTCATGCCGTTGACGCGCAGGCCGTAGGCCACGTTCTCGAAGATGGTCTTTGGAAACGGGTTGGGTTTCTGGAAGACCATGCCGATGCGGCGGCGCAGGGAGACGACGTCAAGGCCGGGTGCGTAGATGTCCTCGCCGTCCAGGACCATCTTACCGGTCACGCGGGTGCCGGGTATGAGGTCGTTCATGCGGTTGATGCACCGCAAATATGTGGATTTGCCGCAACCGGAAGGTCCGATGAGAGCCGTGACTCTGTTGAGTTCGAAATTGATGCTGATGTCTTCCAGCGCCTTGAAGTCTCCGTAATGGAAATCAAGGTTTGTGGAAGCCACCTTTATGGTGGTCGTCATTGAGTAAGTTCTCCATGGCAAATAAAAGATATGTTCCGCCACCGACGCAACAAACAACGACTAACCTGATGGAGTTACGCCACAATGACTTGAATGTTACAATTGTGCAACAGGGTCGGTTGTCAGGAGAGAGGGACCAAGATGAAAAGTTCATTGCCGTTCGCCTTGAACTGTGGTTCCACGCTTGCTGCGGGAAGTCTGCGGAAGTGAATAACCATCCTGAGCCGGTCGGAATGCTCGCCGATGACCACATGCTTGACCGCCCCATCGGACCGGATCACGTTCTTGCCTCTATACTGCCAGTTTCCGCGCAGGTCGATGACCAGCCGTCTGGGATCGGTGAGGTTGAGGTAGGTCGTGTCGCTGATGCTTCCGTCGGCCACGAGCTTCAAGGTGAACCCGAGCGGGGTTTCTTCCAGGCTGATGGACTTGATGTGTCCGCCGGTGTCTCCTGTGGCAGGCTCGGGTGAAGGTTCGGTCTTGTTTTCAGATGTCTCCGGGGGGATTACCTCCGGCGGAACGGTAGATTCTTGGGCTGGTTCCGGAGCAGTGACTACGGGGGTGTCGGGAGGTGTGTCCGAAGGGGTTTGCCCATCGGGCAGGACCATGGGCAGAACCGTGAAGTCCACGGTCATACGCAGTTGGTTGCGCACCTCGTCCTTTGTCGTGCCAAGGGACGCGGACATGGCACTGACCATGAACCCGACCGCAACGCAAGCCGTAATGAAAAGGACCCATTGCTTGAATGTTCGTGACATGTTTACCCCTCGCTCAAAGTAGCCTTTGAGGGGTATACTGGAATCTTTGGCGAATAGCAAAGCCGTTGGGGTCAGAGGGATTCGTAGAAGGTTTCGAGGTGGCGGATGACCCGAGTGTCCGACCAGTGATTCTCCATGAACCTGCGGCTTTTTTCACCAGTCATTTCGCAGTACTTTCGATTCAGGGACAATTCCCTCAGGAGGGAAGTCAATTCTGTCTGGTCGGTTGCGGTGATCCACGGCAGGGCAGTGGTGCCTGCGAATTCCGTGACCTGTTTCCGGTTCCAGTCGTCGAGTCCGGCGATGACGACCAATCCTTGGGAGAGTCCTTCCAGGCTCGATACGCCGTAATACCCCTGCATGTGGTCGAACAGGACATGGTTTCGCCGTTTGCGGGCCAGGCATACATCGTTCGGGACATCGTCGATGAGGTCCACGGAGATGTGGGCCTTGCGCTTGTTCACTTCGCGGATGGCCGCCAAAAACTCGTCGGTATTCTTGAGATCCTTGCGTGTGGGCGAGTGGCAGACCTTGAGTTGGCCCGGATCGTCATAGCGGCCCCACATGGGCTTGAACAGCGGTTCGTCGACGGGTACCAGGTTGGGCTGCCAGCGCGCCTCGGGCAGGAGCTTCATTAGGTCCGGGGTGGAGACGAGCAGGTTGGTCCGTTTGAGCGTGCGGTATTTGTCGCGAAAGGACTTCGGGTCGGAGCGGAAGTCGTGGTGTCCGTGGTGGTGGTGAACGATGGCTTTGCCCTTGAGGCGGTCCGCGGGCCTGAGACCGCCGAAGGACTGGTGTTCGTCGCAGGTCATGTGAAAGTGGAACACGTCCGCTGCGTCCATGAGAATGCTGATTTCCTCCACGCCATCGGGGCCGAGGTCGGGCACATGCAGGTCCTTTTCCCAGGAGTGGGCGTATCGGGTCTCCAGTGTGACCAGCCGGGCCGAGTGGTCGGTGTGCCGGTTCAGTGCCTTGCAGAACTGGATGGCGGTGCCGGCCGGATCGTTGATGGCGAACATGAGAATGCGCATGGTCCAGTGCCTACTTTTTATATATGATATCGACGTGTTCGATATAGTCGCGAACGGATTTGCCCAGCTCCCTGGCAAAGTCCAGCTCCTGGCATCTTCCTGCGCCTTCAATGGCGGCTCCCAGTTCGGTCAGAAAATCGAATCCGTATGAGGCGCCGGTTCCCTTGAGTGTGTGGCCAAGCTCCCGGACAGCATCGCTGTCCCCGGCGTCCAGGGCTGCTTCGAGCTGTTTAAGCTCTTGTCGCCGGATTTCCATGTACCGGGTCATGATGGGTTCAAGCTCCGGGGCAACGGTTACCTGAAATCTGTCCATGGGTGTGGATTATTCCTTCTTGGCAGGTTCCCTTTCCACGGCGTCCAGTTCCTTTTTCTTGTCGCCAGTCAGGTCGAGGGCGTCAAAGGCCTTGGATTGGGGCAGTTTGACCGTGAAGGAGCGCAGTCCGTCCATTCGGGCCGCGGTGGGCTCAAAGGAGCAGTCGAGAACATGTCCGCCGCCGGTCCGGTCCTTGGTCAGGAAGTGCCAATGGAAGCCGGGAACATTGATGCCCTTGACGAACGGCGGCGAGTAGAATCCCACCAGGGTGCCTTCGCCGGTAAACTGCACCACGACCTGATGTTTGACCACCTCTGCCAGAGGGGCATAGGGCGGGTTCTGTTTGGGAATGGCCCGCGCCTTGACATAGTTGAACCGTGTGTCGATGCGGATGGCGTAAAAGGCATTTTGTGTAGGCAGTCCTGCGGTCACGGCCTTGTTCAGTTCTTCCAGGCTCGTGGTCCGTTCCAATTTGAGAATGGCGTCCTCCTCGAAAAAGGAGACAGCGGCAAACGGGGCCTTGGCCGAGTCGGCCGGGATATCCGCGGCGCCTCCGGCGGAAACGTGGTAGGCGGTTCCGTCCAGCACCACCAGTTCGCCGTCCAAGCCGTTCAGTGTTCCCAGTCCGAAATCACCCTTGTGTTTGAGCTCTTCCATGGTCATTTCCCCGTCATAGACCCCTGCCAGCAGTGCGTCGATGGTGGAGTACTGGAACAGCGTGTCGCCGGCGGCAGCTTGGACAACGGTGAACAGGACCAGAATAAGGCTGACTGCCAGGCGCCCTGTTCGTTGAAGGGAGAGTGTCATGATTGCTCCTAGAATTTGTTGCCTTTCAGGGTGTTGTTATCCTGATTGGAGGGTGCGCTCTTGTTCAGTTTTTTGATCCAGATGTTACCGGTGCCGGTGTTGAAGATGAGTTTGCGCCCCTGCGCCCCTCCCACGTCTTCGGCCTGGATGTCCAGTCGGGCGAATTTGAGCAGTTTCTTTGCCATTTCGATGTTGCGCCTGCCGATGTTGTATGAACTGGAAGGCTCTGCATAGTTCACGGCCACGCCGGACCCGCCGCCGAACATCTTGATGACCAGTTCACGCCGGGGAATCCCGATCTTGTCCATGGTTTCCAGCATGTTTTGCAGGGCTGTGTCCACGTACCGGCATATTTGCGGCTCTCCGCCGTGCCGGTGCTTGCCGTCCGAACTGTCGGGCAGAAACGCGTGGCAGATGGTGCCTATGCCCATCTTTGGGGCAAACATGGTCACGGCAAGGCATGAACCGAGTACCGTGTTGACCAATGTAGGCTGTACGCCGATGAAACAGTCGCCTGTCTGCAGAAAAACCTTTGGGAGTTCACGTTCTTTCATCCAAATACCTGCTGGAGAGTTCAAAAGGTCGAGTCGAGAAAATATAGAATAGAGGCTACCATTTTGTAGATTCAAGTCAACCGGCTGATTTCATCTTGCGTATCTGGCCGGGAATCAGTTGTGAAAGGAGCAGTGAAATGAGCGACAGGACCGCCGCCCCGATGAAGACCACCTGGTAGTCGGCTATCCAGATCAGGCCGCCCATGATCGGGATGAACACGGCGGAAATGTGGTTTATGGTGAAGCCCACGGCCATGCCCGAGGCGATGTCGCGAGGGTCCGCGATCTTCTGATAGAAGGTCTTGATGCCTATGGCCAGGTTGAAGACCAGGTTGTCCGCCACGTACAGCGCTGCCGCCAGGAGGCTGCTCTCGGTGAAGGCGTAGCCCAGGAAGACCAGGGTCAGGGTGGTGTATTCCACGGTCAGCAGGGACCGTTCGCCGAATCGGTTGATGGCTTTGCCGATGAGCGGGTTGGCAAAGTAGTTGATGACGTTGTTCAGGACAAAGAGCGTGGTCACTTCCTGGATGGTATAGCCGAATTTTTCCACCAGCAGAAATACGGCAAAGGCCACGAATATCTGACGTCTGGCGCCGCTCATGAAGGTCAGGGCATAATAGAGCCAGTACGCCCGCTTGAAGACCATCTTCTTGAGCTGGGGCGTCAGATCCTGCCTGGACGGGTCGCGGGTCAGGGCCCATATGCCTGCGGCCACGGCCACCCCGCCGAGGATGGCGAACATCTGCGTGTAGCCGAGGTAGCTGGCCAGGAGGTAGATGGCTCCGCCCACGGTGATGTTGGTCAGGGCGTTCATGCTTCGCAGCCGTCCCATGACCACAGGGGCCTCGGTATGATTGAAATACTGTAGGGTGAGGGACTGGTTCATGGTCTCGTAGTAGTGGAATCCGAAGCTCATGAGCAGGGTGGTCAGGATGATGCCTGTCAGCGAAGGCAGCAACCCGGTCAGAACTACGCCCAGGCCGAGAATGACCACGGACAGGGCTGCCAGGCGGTGCTCGCTTATGATCATGATGACGTAAATGGCCAGCAGGGCCAGGAATCCCGGTATCTCACGAACGGATTGAACGATGCCCATGCCCAGACCGTCCAGCCCGGCCACGTCCACGGCAAAGTTGTTGAGCAGGGTGCGCCACCCCTGGAAGGCCACCCCCGAGCCTATTACGAGCACGAGGAGAAAAATGTACATCCGGCGTTTCTTGAGCTGGTCGGTCATTGGGGTTCCTTGTTTGCGGGAAGGAGACAATAGGGCTTTGACTTGTGAAAAATCAAGTATAGAATCCTCACATGAAACATGCACCTATCATCGTTTCCGCCTGCCTGGCGGGCATCTACTGCCGTTACAGCGGCGAGGGCCAATCCTTCGAGCCTGTGGTGGACCTGATCCGACAGGGCCGGGCCATCCCGTTCTGTCCCGAGGTTTTCGGCGGCCTGCCCACGCCGCGTCTGCCTTGCGAAATCCAGGGCGGTTGCGTCGTTGATTCGGATGGAATCGACCGTACCGCCGAATTCAGGCGCGGCGCCGAGGAAGGGCTCAGACTGGCCCGGCTCGCGGGCTGCACCGAAGCCATTCTCAAGGCGTATTCCCCTTCCTGTGGCTCGGGCATCATTTACGATGGCACCTTTTCCTCTACCCGCATTCCGGGTGACGGTTTGTTCGCCGAGCTGCTCAAGAAAAACGGCATCCTGGTCCGCTCCGAGGAGGATGTGTTCGGGTGAAGACGTTTGCAGGTCTGCCCCTGACCGTCAAGGCCAACCCCCGTGCGAAAAGGGTGCTGGTCAAGCTGGTGCCTGGCCAGGGGGTGGAGGTGGTCACGCCCAACGGATTTTCATCGCATCTGGTGCCAGATATCCTTGAAGAAAAGCGGGGGTGGATAGAGCGGACCCGTGACAGGATGGTGGTGAGAGGCACGGACTTGTCCGGCAGGCTGCCTGATCTGCCGGATTCCATCGATTTCAGGGCGTGGGGCAGGACGGTCCGGGTGGACTACCTGGACCGCGGGGACAGGGCAAAGGTTGTGGAAAACGCGGTTCGCCTGCAAATCAGCGGACCTGTCGAGGACCGGGCCGCGATCCTCAAGGCCCTGCAATCCTTTACGCTCAAAAAGGCGCGTCAGGTGCTCCTGCCGTGGCTGGAAGCAGTCAGTGACCGAACCGGCCTGGCCTATTCGGCCCTGCGCGTGCGCCGACAGAAGACCCGCTGGGGCAGTTGCTCGTCCCGGGGAACCATCAGCCTGAACGCCAAACTCCTGTTCCTGCCCCCGGACCTGGTGGAACACCTGCTCCTTCATGAACTCTGCCACACGCGGCATCTCAATCATTCCAATGCGTATTGGGCCTGCGTGGCCCGGTTCCAACCGGACTACCGGCGCCTGGAGGACGAGGTCAGGCGCGGCGGGAAATTCGTGCCGAGCTGGTTTGCCTGAGTTTCGTTTTTTCGGTGTTGACATGGTGCTAAATCGAGAGCAGTGTTCGAAACATGTCGAAGACTGAAAGCGAAAACGGTTCCGGGCCGCTTGCGGAGAGCGAACTGGAACAGATGTCCCGCATGTTCAAGGCGCTGTCCAATCCGCACCGGTTGCGTATCTACCGGCAGCTCTCAGGCAATGGGAGCGGAGCCGTGAGCAAGTCCCCTGAGGAATTCCAGAATTGCCAATGCGGTTTTGCCGAGCGGTTTGGGCTGGCTCCGTCCACGGTGTCGCATCATTTCAAGGAACTGCGAGAGGCCGGGCTCATTCATATGAAAAGAGAGTCAAAGAATGTGCTGGTATGGGTTGACCGCGAAGCAGCCAGAAAGCTCGGCTGTGTGCTGAACGGATAGCGCTCTTTTTTTGCGGTCAGCCTTCGAAGCTTTTCGAATAATAAAACAACAAGGGCAGCTCGATCTGCCCCAAGAGACAGGGGAGTCACCATGAAATTGCTGGCATTCAACGGCAGTCCCAGGAAGAAGAAATGGAATACGGTCACCATGCTGGAGCACGCTCTGGAGGGCGCGCGCGAGGCGGGCGCGGAGACCGAGCTGGTGCACCTCTATGCGCTGGACTTCAAGGGGTGTGCGAGCTGTTTTTCCTGCAAGCGGCATGACCGCACGGCAACGGGCGTGTGCGTGCTCAAGGACGACCTGAAGCCGATCCTGGAGCAGGTCCGCACGGCGGACGCGATCATCCTGGGCAGCCCGGTCTACTATAGCTGCGAGACGGCCTGCGCCCGAGCCTTCCTGGAGCGGTTGCAGTTCCCGTACCTGAACTACGCCAACTACGAGGAGTCGCATTTTCCCCGACACATGCCCACCGGCTTGATCTACACCATGAACGTCCCGGCCGCCCATCACGCGGAGTGGGGCTATGACGTGATCTTCGAGCGCACCCGCAGCATCATGGCCCGCCACTTCGGCTCCTGCGAGCTGGTCATTGCCGACAACACGGTGCAGTACGACGACTACGACAAGTACGAGACCGGCTTCGACAAGAACAAGAAGGCCGCCCACCGCGCCGAGTTCTTCGCCAAACAATGCCAGCAGGCCAAGGAAATGGGCGCCCGCCTGATCACCGGCCAAAAATAGCACCCCGCTGAAGGCGGCACCAAAAAGTTTGGGAAAGGAGAGGGGAAGGGGGGCCGGAGGCATTAACTCTCGGCGTTTTCGAATTTTTCCCGGATGATGGCCGCATCCTGGTCGCGGGCAGCGAGTTCCAGGCCTTTGGACTGGCCGTGGCAGCGGAATCCATCGGGGCCGAAGGAGATGTATCCGGCCGACAGAGCCGTGGTGTAGGGCATCTGTTCGCGCATTTCGTCGAAGTTGATGCGGTTGGGGAATATGACCGGGACGGCAGCACCGGAAAAATCTTCGAACATGATATATTTCATGGGTCGTCTCCTTTGATGGGCTCAGCCTACTGACAAGACGCCCCCAGATCAAGATGTTGCCTGAAATTGTCGGACAAGGTAAACCTAGCGTGATGCAAGAATACAAGAAAATTGCCGTCTGGCAGACCGCGTTTCTGGGTGACGCCGTGCTGACCCTTCCACTGTTGCGGGCGCTCAAGGACCGTTTTCCCGGTGCCGAAATCCATTTCTTTGTCCGTGGCGGGGTCGAATCCGTTTTCCGGGGCCAGCCCGAGATCGTTTCTGTCCGCCCTTTTGCCAAGCGCGGCGCTCAGAAGTCGCTGAACGCAGCGGTCCGGTTCGGCTGGGAACTGGGGCGGGAAGGCTTTGACCTGTGGATTTCCGCCCACACCAGTCTGCGCTCTGCATTGATCGGCGGGGCCACGGGCATCAAGAGGCGCATCGGCTACAATCGACCATGGTTCAACCGTCTGGCCTACACCGAGACCGTGGACAGACGCTTCAGTGAACTGGAAGAGATCGAGCGGCTTATGGAGTTGGTCCGGCCGTTGGGTATTGATGGACCCGCGCCCGAAGCCCGACTGGTGCTTTCCCAAGAGGCGCGTGAGGCGGCGGACTGGTTTTGGCGCACCAAGAATTTCGACCGTCCGGTGCTTGGTATCCATCCCGGGTCCACCTGGCCCACCAAGTGCTGGCCCGTGGAATATTTCAGCGAGATTGTATCCCGGGCGTCTTCCGAAGGCGCGCATGTCCTTGTCTTTGCCGGTCCGGGTGAAGAAGCTGTCGCGGCGCGGGTGCTCGCGGAAGCGCAGGGGGACATTCGGAATGTCACCAACCTTGCAGGGCAGCTCCGGTTGCCGGAATTGGCGGCCTACCTCGGCAAGCTGGACTGCTATCTGACCAACGATTCCGGTCCCATGCATCTGGCCTGGACCCAGGGCACGCCGCTGGTGGCCCTGTTCGGTCCCACGGTCAGGTCTCTGGGCTTTTTTCCGCGCGGGGAGAATGCGACCGTCATGGAGACCGACCTGGATTGCCGCCCCTGCGGCCTGCACGGCCCCAAGGTCTGCCCCAAGGGACACTTCCGATGCATGAAGGAAGTAACCCCGGATCTGGTATGGGGTGAGTTGAAGGCAAAGCTCGGGCTGTAAGCGTCCCGTAGCTCGCTACGCTCGGAGACGGGCTTGTGTTGTCGTTCTTCGTGCCGGTTGGCGATTGGGCGCGGAAAAAAAGGAACCAGCCTTTCTCTTTATTTCGATACAGTCTGCAATATTTTTCCACCCACAACCCTTTTTGTTTCTCCAGAAAGTTTCGCTGAACCCACCTTTCCCCCCAAAAAAACAAGTTAGTTTACCCCGCCGAAGGCGCGATAAAAAGTTCTGAAGGGGGAGTCCAGAGGGGGAACCTCTTTCAAGAGGTTCCCCCTCTGGCCGCCGGAGGCCTTCCCCCCCCAAAGAAAAAGGGCGGTTCCGTGAGGAACCGCCCTTTATTTGTAGGGTGAGGATCAGTTCGATTTAGCAGGTTCCTGCGTTCTGTCCGTTGGACTTGCAGCTGATGCGCGATATGGCGCGCTTCAGAGCAGCCTGGTTGCGGACGGCTTCGAGCTTTTCCTTGGCGGCTGTAGCGCGCTGTTCGGCGCGCTCCTTGGCCTTTTGGGCGCGGGCAACGTCGATCTCGGTGGCCTTTTCAGCAACTTCGGCCAGGATGGTGACCTTGTTGTTGCTGACTTCGGCGAATCCACCGGAAACGAAGACGTAGTGCGCCTTGCCGCTTTGTTTATAATGAAGATTGCCGATTCCCAGTGCGGACAGGAAGGGAACGTGGCTCGGCAGTACACCGAATTCACCCAGGATACCGGGTGCGCCAACGTATTCCACGTCCTCGGAAAGTACTTTCCGATCGGGAGTGACAATTTCAAGTTTCAATGTTGCCATGAATTACCTCGCTTACTGCTTGGCTTTTTCGATAGCTTCCTCGATGCCACCGCACATGTAGAAGGCCTGCTCGGGCAGGTCGTCGTACTTGCCGTCAAGGATGTCGCGGAACGCCTTAACGGTGTCCTCGGTCTTGACGTAGACACCGGAAACACCGGTGAAGGACTCTGCAACGTGGAACGGCTGGGACAGGAAACGCTGGACGCGACGGGCGCGGGCAACGGTCAACTTGTCGTCGTCGGACAGTTCGTCCATACCGAGAATGGCGATGATGTCCTGAAGGTCCTTGTACTTCTGCAGTACGGACTGAACTTCACGGGCCGTTGCGTAGTGCTCTGCACCCAGAACTTCCGGGGAGAGGATACGGGAGGTGGAGTCCAGCGGGTCAACTGCGGGGTAGATACCGAGCTCGGCGATCTGACGGGAGAGAACCAGGGTTCCGTCAAGGTGCGCAAAGGTGGTAGCCGGTGCAGGGTCAGTCAAGTCATCAGCAGGAACGTAAACAGCCTGGACCGAGGTAATGGAACCCTTGTTGGTGGAGGTAATACGCTCCTGGAGGCCACCAAGGTCAGTACCCAGAGTCGGCTGGTAACCAACTGCGGAAGGCATGCGGCCGAGAAGTGCGGAGACCTCTGCGCCTGCCTGGGTGAAGCGGAAGATGTTGTCGATGAAGAGCAGCACGTCCTGGCCTTCGTCGTCACGGAAGTACTCTGCGCAGGTCAGTGCAGTCAGAGCAACACGGGCACGGGCTCCCGGAGGCTCGTTCATCTGGCCGTAGACCAGCACGGCTTTCTCCAGAACGCCTGCGTCCTTCATTTCGTGGTAAAGGTCGTTACCTTCACGGGTACGCTCACCAACACCGGCGAACACGGAGATACCACCATGCTGCTTTGCGATGTTGTTGATCATTTCCATCAGAATAACGGTCTTGCCAACACCGGCGCCGCCGAAGAGGCCCATCTTGCCACCCTTGGGGAAGGGGATGAGCAGGTCAACGACCTTGATGCCGGTTTCGAGCAGTTCAACCTTGGTGGACAACTCGGTGAAGGCGGGAGCTTCACGGTGGATGGGGAGACGCTTTTCGCAAGGAACGGGGCCCAGTTCGTCGCAGGGTTCGCCAATGACGTTCATGATGCGGCCAAGGGAACCCCTGCCCACGGGAACGGTGATGGGAGACTCAAGGTCGACTGCTTCCATGCCGCGGACGAGCCCTTCGGTGGCGTCCATGGCGATGGTGCGAACTACGTTGCTGCCAAGATGCTGGGCGGTCTCGCAGATGAGGACCGGTGCATCGACGTTGTTGGGGTTTTTAATCTCCAACGCAGACTGAATGTAGGGAAGATTCCCTTCGGCAAATTCGACGTCGACAACGGCGCCAATTACCTGGACGATTTTACCAATATTAGCCATTTCTCATAGCCCCCTTTTATCCTTTCAGCGCTTCCACGCCGCCGACAATGTCCATAAGATCGCCAGTGATGGCGGCCTGCCTTGTCTTGTTGTAAAGCAAGGTCAGGGTATCCGTCAGATCGTCACACGCCTTGGTGGCGTTGTCCATGGCAGCCATACGGGCCGCATGCTCGGAGCAGGACGTGTCGAGCAGGCCACGGTAGACCTGGACCTTGATGAACCGAGGCAGAAGCTCGGCCAGCAGGCCTTCGACGGACGGTTCATACAAATAGTCTCCACTGCCGCCAGAAGCGGCTTCGTCTTCGATCTCCGCCGCTGCCATGGGCAGGATGGTGAGGTCGACAGGAAGCTGCCTTGCCATGCTCTGGAATTCACCGAACACCACGTGGACCTCATCGAGATCCCCGCTGACGTAGCCGTCGATCAGCTCATTGCCGACACTGGCTGCCAGGGTGAAGTCGAAATGGGTCATGGCGTCGCCTTCGGCGCGCACCATTTCGTAGTCGGTTTTCTTGAAGGCGTCGCGGGCTTTCTTGCCGATGCAGTACATCTTGACTGTCTTGCCTTCCGAAGCCTTCATGTTGGCCAATTTCATGGCCTTGTTGATAATATTGCCATTGAATGCGCCACAGAGTCCGCGGTCTGAAGTGGTTACCATGATTCCCACGGTCTTCACTTCGTCCCGGACCTCCAGCAGCGGATGTACCGATTCGTCAGCGCCGGCTGCCAAGTCTCCGAGCATCTCATAAAACTTGTCCGCATACGGACGGAAGCGTTCGATACGCTCCTGTGCGTTGCGCAGTTTTGCCGAGGCCACCATGTTCATGGCCTTGGTGATCTGCTTGGTTTTCTTGACGCCAACGATCTGATTTTGGACGTCTCTTAACGAAGCCATTCAGTTACCCCTTAGTTAAGCGCTGAAGCTTTTCTTGAACTCTTCGATAGCTGCCCTGAGGTCTGCTTCGACAGCATCGTCGATCATTTGCTTCTCTGCAATGGAGTTGAGAACAGCGGATTTGGCGTTGTTCATGAACTCAAGGAATTCGGCCTCGAACTTCATAACGGCCTCAACCGGAACGTCATCCAGGAATCCGCGAGTACCGGCAAACAGAACAGCGACCTGTTCCTGAACGGTCTGCGGCTTGTACTGGGGCTGCTTCAGGAGCTCGACCATGCGGGCGCCGCGATTCAGCTTGGCCAGGGTACCTTTGTCCAGGTCGGAACCGAAGGATGCGAATGCAGCCAGTTCACGGTACTGGGCAAGGTCGAGGCGCAGAGTACCGGCAACCTGCTTCATGGCCTTGATCTGTGCGGCACCACCGACTCGGGAGACGGAGAGGCCGACGTTGATGGCCGGGCGGACGCCGGACAGGAACAGGTTGGGCTCCAGGTAGATCTGACCGTCGGTGATGGAGATAACGTTGGTCGGAATGAACGCGGAGACGTCACCGGCCTGGGTTTCGATGACGGGCAGGGCGGTCAGGGAACCGGCGCCGAGGCTGTCATTGACCTTGCAGGAACGTTCCAGAAGTCTGGAGTGAAGGTAGAAAACGTCACCGGGGTATGCTTCACGGCCCGGAGGACGGCGGAGCAGGAGAGACATTTCGCGGTAAGCGGTGGCCTGCTTGGAAAGGTCATCGTAGCAGATCAGGGCGTGCTTGCCGTTGTCACGGTAGAACTCCGCCATGGTGGCACCGGTGTAGGCAGCGATGAACTGCAGCGGTGCGGGCTCGGAAGCGGTGGCGGAAACGATGGTGGTGTATTCCATGGCGCCGTGCAGGCGAAGGATGTCGGCAACCAGTGCGACGGAGGCCTTCTTCTGGCCGATGGCAACGTAGAAGCAGTGCACATCGGTGGTCTTCTGGGCCAGGATGGCGTCGATGCAGACAGCGGTCTTGCCGGTCTGACGGTCGCCGATGACCAGCTCGCGCTGGCCGCGGCCAACCGGGGTCATGGCGTCAATGGCCTTGAGACCGGTGTAGCAGGGCTCGTGAACGGATTTACGGGAAATGATACCGGGGGCCTTCATTTCGACCGGACGGGTCTCGGTGGTGTCAATGGGTCCCAGGCCGTCAATGGGCTCGCCCAGGGGGTTGACAACGCGGCCCATGACGCCGTCGCCGACCGGAACGGAGTAAATCTTGCCGGTACGCTTGACGGGGTCGCCTTCTTTTACACCGGTATCAGCGCCCAGCAGGGCGACACCGACGTTGTCCTCTTCCAGGTTGAGAACCATGCCCATCAGGCCGCCGGGGAATTCCAGCAGCTCCATGGCCATGACGTTTTCTACGCCGTGCACACGAGCAATACCGTCACCAACGTAGAGGACGGTACCGGTCTCGCTCATTTCAACACGAGACTCATAATTCTGAATCTGGTCCTGAATGATTTTGCTGATTTCTTCTGCTTTGATCTGCATTGCCCTACTCACCCCTTTTAATATTTTCTTTCAAAATCTGCAGCTGAGCCTTGAGGCTGGCGTCCATGACTTTGTCCCCGACCTTAAGGACGATACCGCCGAGAATGGACTCGTCGGTAGCGAAAGACAGTTCCAGCTTCTTGCCGGCCTGTTTTTCGAGGTTAGCCTGGATTGCAGATTTTCTTTCCTCGTTGAGTGCGCTCACCGTGACGAGCTCACCGGAGATGACACCGGACACGGCGTCCATCATTGCCTTATAGTCATATGCGATGGTGGGAATCATCCCGACCCGGCCACGATCAGCCAGAAGGTCGCAGAAGTTCTTGACCATCGGATCGACCGAAACTTTTTCGAGCATCTGGTTGAGTACGGCTTTCTTCTCTTCGGCATTGAATGACGGGTTCTTGAAGAAGACCATGGCCTCGGGCGCATCTTCCAGAGAAGCACCGATGGCATTCAGCTGCTCGCCGTACTTTGCCTGCTCGGCTTCGCCCTTGGCTGCGCCAACGGAAAACAAGGCGTTGGCGTAACGGCGGGATACTACGTTACCGATCAATTGAGCACCACCTTTGTTAAATAGTCATCCACGAGCTTGTCGTGGTCATTGGCGCTCAACTTTTCGGCAATGATCTTTTCGGCAGCCGCGATGACCATGTCGGCCATTTCGCCGCGGATGGTCTTGATGGCAGCCTGCGCTTCGTTGGAAGCGGTACGCTTTGCCTGTTCGGTGAGAGCCTTGGCTTCATGTTGCGCCTTCTCGATGATGGCGGCCTTGAGAGCCTCGCCCTGAGCCTTGGCGTCGTCCAGGATCTGCTGCTTTTCCTGAGCCATGTTGGCAATGCTGCTTTCAACTTCCTTGAGCTTCTTCTCGGCCTCGACCTTGCGGGTCTGCAAGTCGTCGAGATTCTGCTTGATGCCGTCGCGACGGCCCACGAAGAAATCCTTAATCTTGGCACCGGCGAACTTGTAGATCACCCATGCGAAGATGGCGAAGTTGAGCATGCGCAGGCCATAGTCTTTCACGTTAGCGGCCGTGAAAACAGCATGACCTGCGGCTGCGCCTTCATTGGCAAAAGCGACAGAGGAGACAGCCATGGCGGTCAGCAGGACCGCAAAAAACACATTCTTCCGTTTCAAAATGAAACCCTCCTCTTGTCTAAGCCTGGCCCAGGATTTTGCCTGTTGCCTGCTCAGCGTATTTGTCCACGTCCTTGGTCAGCTGGTCCATGGCGGCCTTGACCTGAGACTGAATTTCGGCGCGTGCGGTCTGGATGGTGCTGGAAGCTTCTTCGCCAGCAACGGACAGCATGGCCTGCTCCTGGGCCACGCCCGCTTCCTTGGCGGTGTTGCGAATATCTCCGGCTTCCTTGCGAGCGGCGGCAAGTTGGGCTTCATAATCAGCCACTTTTTTCCCGGCGCTCTCGTTGAAGTCTTCGATTTTCCCCAGTTGATCAGCCATCAACCCCTTGCGCTTCTTGATGATTTCGCGAATCGGCTTGATAAGCACGACGTTCAGCAAGAAGACCATGACAACGAAATTCAGGCCTTGGATAAAAATTGTTTTGTCTGGTATAACCATACCATATGCCCCCGATGAGGTTGTGAATTTTGGCGCAAAGTCACTGGCAATTACCCAATTTCAAGGGTTGTGTCAAAGGCTTTTTGCCTTTGCACTCCTTGGAAATCGCGCCCTCAAAACCGATTAAGACTGATCGGAATCTTTTTCCGGCTTTGTGTCTGAAGCGGTGCCGAGGCTGCCCATGATGAGTTCGCCTTCAAGTACCGCACCTTCCTCGACAACCAGGACCGGAGTCCTGATATTGCCCTGCAAATTTGCTGTCTTGTGCAGGACGACCTTGTTTTTTGCCTCGACCTCGCCCTTGATTTTTCCTGACAGGACGAGCTGGCCGACCTTGATCTGCCCCTCTACAATGGCTTCCTGACCAATGACCAGCGTTCCTTCGGACACCACTTCACCCTGGAAGTTGCCGTCGATGCGGACAGCACCCTGAAAGTGCAACTTGCCGTGATAATTGGTTCCGGCCCCCAAAAACGCATTAATTTCATCTCTGGCCATGAAAACCGCTCCTGCAAAACCTGGTTGTGAAATCCGGGCTGTGTTCGGCGTGTCGGGATCAGGCCTGCTTGAACAGGAACCGACGCATTGACACATTAAGCACAAGCCCGACGAGACAAAAATTTACCAGCGTGGCACTGCCTCCGTAACTAATAAACGGAAGCGGTATGCCTACCACCGGCATCAGCCCGAGGACCATACCCGTATTTATCAGGATTTGCCAGAAGAAATAGAAGAACACGCCCGCCGCAAGATAGGATCCGAACAGCCCTCGGGCGTCGCGCGCAATGACCACCATCTGATAGAGAAATACGCAAAAGAGGGTCAGCAGGACCATGGTCCCCACGAATCCCCATTCCTCGCCGAAAACAGCCACGGCAAAGTCCGTGTGGCGCTCGGGCAAAAAACGGAGCTGTGACTGGGTGCCTTCCAGGAAACCCTTGCCCCAGAAGCCGCCGGAGCCGATGGCGATTTCAGATTGGATGATGTGATAGCCTGCCCCCAGCGGGTCTGTTGTGGGGTCCAGAAAGGTCATTATGCGCTGTTTCTGATAGTCGTGCATGAAAAACCAGGACAGCGGAAGCAGTGACGGGATGGCCACCAGGCATGTCTTGAACACGCGTGGAGTGACCCCCCTGAACAGGATCATGCCGCCCAGGATCATCAGTATGGACAGGCCGGAACCGAGGTCGGGCTGCTTGATGATCAGCGCGGCCAGGATCAGGCCCACGCCGAACACGTAGCCCAGCCGCAGGAAGTCCAGCGGCTCGCGTTCCTTGGACAAGATGCGCGCGCCCACCAGGAGGATGGCGATCTTGGCCAGTTCCGACGGTTGGAAATTCATGAATCCGAGGTCGAGCCAGCGCCGAGCCCCGTAGATGGTTTTGCCGGCGAAGAACACGGCGATAAGCAGGATCACCGTGGCCCAGAAGAGCGGCCAGGCCAGGGTTTTCAGGTGGCGGTAGTCGAAAAACATGAAGGCCACCATGCCCATGAGGCCCACGAGCCCCCACAGCAGTTGCCGGTGGTAGTATGCGGCGACGTTCATGCCTTCTTCCAGCCGGAATCCGCTGGCCGAGTAAAGGTTGAGCACGCCGATCAGGAAGAGGATGACGGCCAGGCCGAGGAGCGGCCAGTTGATGTAGAGCAGCAGTCTGCGGTCAATTGGCACGGGGCTTCTCCTTTTTCTTGAGGGAGAGGGCGCGGACAGCCTTGGCCTTGCTTTTTCTCTCTTCGGGGTTGGGGGTGACCTTGTCCAGGAACAGGTAGTCAATGACGGCCTTGACTATGGGGCCGGCCCCGGAGCCGCCGTGCAGTCCGTGTTCCACCAGCACGGCGATGGCGAACCGGCGTCCGTCCTTTTCCGCGATGGCGGCCATCCAGGCGTGGTCGCGGAACTTGTACGGGATTTGGTCATCCTTCAGTTCCTTGAGTTCGTCGGTCAACCGAACCACCTGGGCCGTGCCGGTCTTGCCGCCCACGACAACATCCTTTGTGCGTATCCGTCTACAGGTGCCGTGGGCATCGTTCACGGTCTCCACCAGGGCGCGCCTGAGGCGCTCGATCTGGCCCTGATCCAGAGGGATTTCGGCTTGAACTACAGTTTTTTCATCCTTGAGCAACAGCGGTTTGAGCAGTTTGCCGCCGTTGAGAATTCCGGCAAAGAAACGGACTACCTGGAGCGGTGTGACCAGGGTGTATCCCTGGCCGATTGCCATGTTCAGGTTGTCGCCTCCCTGCCAGCTTTCGCCGAACCGTTTCTGTTTCCACTCCTTGGTGGGCATGATGCCCGCCTTTTCGTGGGGCAGGCGGATGCCGGTCTTGTGGCCGAAGCCGACGGCCTGGGCGAATTCGCTCATGCGGTCCACGGTCAGCTTTTTGCCCATCTTATAGAAATAGACGTCGCAGGACTCCACCAGGGCGCGATCGAGATTGACGTTTCCGTGTCCGCCCTTGCGCCAGCAACGGAAAACTCTGCGGCCGAGTTTGGTGGACCCGGAGCAGAACACGGTCTCCTTGGGGTCGAGCATCCCGTAGTGCAGTCCGGCGCCGGCCACCACGTGCTTGAAAATGGAGCCGGGCGGGTACACGGATTGGATGACTCGATTCTGCATGGGGTGGAGCGGGTTGTCCCGGAGTTTGGCCCATTGATCCGGGGTCAGGCCCGAGGAAAAATCGTTGGAATTGTATGACGGTGCCGTTGCCAATGCCCAGAGTTGGCCGGTATCGGCGTCCATGACCGCCACGCCGCCCGCTTCCTCTTCCAGCCAATCCATGGCCAGCTTCTGCAAACCCAGGTCCAGGGATAGGGATATTTCGTGTCCGGCCTGCGGGTGCTTGAGGACGCGTTCCTTGAGCCGCCGGCCGTTGACGTCCACTTCGAACTGGGTCAGCCCCTTGATGCCGCGCATGCGGTCTTCCAGCATGAACTCGATGCCCTGCTTGCCCACGTAATCGCCCAGGGCCAGCTCGGGTTTTTTCCCCATGTCTTCCTCGTTGGCCTCGGCCACATACCCGAGCACGTGGGCGAACAGGGTGCCGTATCGGTAGAGGCGGCGGGGTCGGAACTGGATTTCCAGGCCGGGCCAGCGGAGTTTGTTGGTCTCAATGAGCGCGAGTTGCTCGAAGTCCAGGTCCGGGATGACGATGAGCGGCTCGAACGGCTTCACCCGCTTGCGGTTCTTGTTGTAGAGGGTCTTGAGCTCCAGGAAGTCCTTGCCGGTCCAATCCGCGATTTGCTGAACCAGTTTGTCTATGTCCGGGCAGTCTTCCCGGACGATGCCCAGGGCGTAGGCCGGCTCGTTCACGGCCAGGAGGTCTCCGTTGCGGTCGCGGATCAATCCGCGCGGAGAAAAGACCGCTTCCTGGCGGAGCTGATTATCCCGTGCCTTGAGGGCATACTCCTCGCCCCGGTGAATCTGGAGATACCAAAGCCGGACGGCAAAAAGACAGAAGACCCCCAGGATGAGCGTCTGAAGCAGGAGCAGGCCCGCGCGCGGCGGCTGCTGGTCGGATTCGTTATAGAGGTTTGACATCCTGCCTCAGTCTTTTGGGGTAGAAATAGTCTGCAATGGTCCAGATCAGCGGAAAGGCCACGGCCTGCATGGCCCCCTGAATGAAGATGGGCTTCAGGTTCACCTGCAGGTTTACCAGCGAGGAGAGGCCATAGACCAGTGCGGGATGAAGGAGGCCCAACCCAATGCCTATCAGGCCCATGAACAGGAAGGATCGGGCTTCGAACAACCAGCGGCCCATGAAATAGAAGGCGATCAGCAGTCCATACCATGCCAGCCCATAGCCGAAAGGCAGACTGCCCGTTCCTTCAACGAGCAGAATCCAGATCAGGCCCAGCAATGCGGTGCGTTGCCCGCTCTCCTCCTCCTGCAGGGAGAGGATGATGCCGGGGGCAAAAAAATCTATGCCGGGCAGGGTTCGCTGTGCCCATATGCCGAGAACTGTGTAGATGGACCACCACAGGATGGTCAGGACGCTATTGGTCGGACGCACCGTCAACATCCTCCTTCTGGGCAGGGGGGCCGTTTTCTTCTGCCGGAGAATCCGGTTCCCGATTGAGGAGGAGCACCTCTTCAAGGCCGGACATGTCCACCAGCGGCTCGGCCAGGACCGTCAGGAACAGGGATATGTCCGACCGCTGGATCTTTGTCACACGGGCTACGGGCAGTCCCTTGGGATAGATGCCGGACAGGCCGGAAGAAAGCAGCAGTTCGTCCGGATCAATGATTGCGTTCAGGTTGATGTAGCGCAGCAGAAGCTGCTTTCCATACCCTTGACCCGAGAGCATGCCCGGCGACCGGTTCTTTTCTCCGATGACCGCGATGCGGCTGTTGGGATCGGTCAGGAGCAGGACCGTGGAGGTGGCGGCTCCGGTGCGCAGGATGCGGCCGACCACGCCGCTCAGAGAGACCACGGGCATGTCGTCGACCACGCCTTCCGCACGGCCCTTGTCCACGGTCAGCGTGTCCAGAACACCCACCGGACCCATGCGGTGCCCGATGACGCGTGCCCCGGAGAAGGTCCATTGGTCGGGGGGGGTGAAACCCAGAAGGGCCTCCAGTCGTTTGGCAGAGCTGGCCTGGGCATTCATGAGCATGTTGGTGCGCCGCAGGTTCGAGGCCTCTTCCTTCAGGGCGTCGTTCTCCTGCTTGAGTCCCACCAGATAGATATAGCGGTTCCAGAAGTCCGACACCTTGTCCGAGACCCATATGCCGGGGCGCAGCACGACCCCGGAGATGTCCAGGCCGGTGTAGCTGGACAGGGCATCCAGGTGGCCGGTGCGCAGGTTCCAGGTGTACAGCGACAGGTACACGAACAGGCAGGCCACGATGAGGATGGCGAGTCTTTTTTGTCCTCTCATGTTGTTTCCCCTGCCAACTTATGAAAGCGCACAATTGCGGAATTCTGGCAATCGTGCGCTTTCGGATACCCGTTGTTTGGTCATATCGAGCCGGCTAGTCGGTGGTGATGTCCTTGTACAGGTCGATATTGTCCAGCGCCTTGCCCGAACCGAGAACCACTGCAGTCAGCGGGTCATCCACCACGGTGATGGGCAACTGGGTCTCGTGTTGGAGCAGTTGGTCCAGCCCCTTGAGCAGCGCGCCGCCGCCGGTCAGGACGATGCCCCGATCCACGATGTCCGCCGCCAGTTCGGGCGGGGTCTGTTCCAGCGCGATACGTACGCCCTGAACAATGCTTTCCACCTGTTCGCTAATGGCCTCGCGGACCTCTTCGGCGGTGATGGGGCGGTTCTGCGGGATGCCGGTGACCAGGTCGCGTCCCTTGACTTCCATGATCGGTTCTTCGTCCCCCAGGGGGTAGGCGGAGCCGATGTGGATTTTGATCTGTTCCGCAGTGGATTCACCGATGAGCATGTTGTACTTGCGTTTGACGTGCTGCATGATCGCTTCGTCCATCTTGTCGCCGCCGACACGGACAGAACGGGCGTAGACGATACCGGACAGGGAAATGACGGCGATCTCGGTGGTGCCGCCGCCGATGTCCACGATCATGTTGGAGGTCGGTTCGGTGATGGGCAGGTTCGCGCCGATGGCCGCGGCCATGGGCTCCTCGATGAGGTAGACCTCGCGGGCGCCTGCACTCTGGGCCGATTCCCTGACCGCGCGTTTTTCCACCTGGGTGATGCCGGTGGGCACGCAGATCATGATGCGGGGGCGGACCAGCCTCCGGGAGTTGTGGACCTTGGAGATGAAGTGGCGAAGCATGGCTTCGGTCACTTCAAAGTCGGCTATGACACCGTCTTTCATGGGTCTGATGGCCACGATGTTGCCCGGCGTGCGGCCGAGCATCTTCTTGGCCTCGGCACCCACGGCCAGGACGGTTTTGCCGCCGCGGGAGTCTTTTTTTACAGCCACTACGGACGGCTCGGAAAGCATGACGCCCTTGCCTTTGACATAGACCAGGGTGTTGGCCGTGCCCAGGTCGATGGCGAGGTCGTTGGAAAATGAGCCGATGATTCTGTTGAGCAGGTTACCCATGTACCCCCCGTTCAAAAATTCAAAACTTGTGTAAGAAACCTATGCGTGAAACGCGCTTCCCTTGGGGGAACTTCTGCGCTAGCGTACATTATCAACTGATGATTCGTACCAAATGAAACCCGGTCTAGCAATACGCCATTGTCGGTTTGGGTACTTTTTCTCAACTTTTTCTAAAAAACAGATGCAGCGCACCTTCGGACTGTCCACTTATATGCGTCAGCGGTTCGGCCGCAGGGTTCAGAAAATCCCTCTGGACGCCGGGTTTTCCTGCCCCAATCGGGACGGAACTCTTTCTCGGCACGGCTGTGTGTTCTGCAACCCCATGGGGTCCGGGTCCGGTTTTCTCGAAAAAGGGCTTTCCATTGCGGAGCAATGGGATTTTTGGCGGGACATCCACGTGAAAAAGCACGGTCTTTCGCTTTTCACCGCCTATTTGCAATCCTACTCCAACACGTTCGGTCCCGTCGAGAAGCTGGCCGATGCCCTGGCCGGACTTGACGGGCTGCCCGGTCTCACCTGCCTTGCGCTGGGCACCCGGCCCGACTGTTTGGATGCGGCCAAGCTCGATCTTCTGGCCGCGCAAAAGGAACGGCTCGGCCTGGGCGAGATATTCCTGGAGCTGGGGTTGCAGTCTTCGAACGACGCCACCCTGATACATATAAATAGGGGTCACGACAGTGCCGCCTTTGCCGAGGCCGCCGGGGCCGCTGCGGAACGGGGGCTGACTGTGGTGGCGCACGTCATGGCCGGACTGCCCGCCCCGGATGGCCGCGAGGGGTTGGAGGAGCTGCTGACCACCGTGGATTTCGTCAATGCGTTGCCCGTGCGCGGCATCAAGTTTCATAACCTGTTCGTCTGCCGGGGAACCCAACTGTCCAGGTGGTTCGAGGAGGGGCGGTACACCCCGCCCACCCAAGACGAATATCTGTCCTGGCTTGGGGAGGCGGTCATGCGCCTTGACCCGAAGACCGTCATCCACCGTCTCAACGGGAACCCGGCGCAGGGGGAACTGGTCGCGCCGGAGTGGGCGGGCAACATGCGTCGGCTGCACAATGCTGTGCGGGACCATTTCGAGCAAAACAACCTATGGCAGGGCAAGCGGAACCGGGCCGAACTCGGTCCGCCTGCGTGGTTCGAGGCCGGATTCGGACCGGGGGAGGACGTATGATGGATGGAAATGATCAGCGTATGGAATGTGTCGGAACCGGGCAGCTTGTCCTCTGTCTGCACTGGGCGGGGACCTTGATTCGCGGGATTCAGCTGCACCGTCCCGGTGAGGTGTCCATGTCCGAAAATCCTTCAGAACATGCCCGGCTCCTGGCAGAGGCCCTGGCCAGATACGAGGCGGGCGGACCGCCGGACTGGCCGGAACTCCCCCTGGATTTCTCCGGGGTGAGCGAATTTCAGCGGGCCACCCTTGAGGAACTCCGGCTGATAGCGCCCGGTACCACCCGGACCTATGGGGAACTTGCCGCGCGTCTGGGCAGGCCCGGCGGGGCGCAGGCAGTGGGCCGGGCCATGGCGGCCAACCCCTTTCCCGTCATCTATCCCTGCCACCGTGTGGTGGGCGCGAACGGTGCCATGACCGGTTTTTCCGCCGGGGGCGGCATTGAAATGAAAAAGTGGTTGCTGCGTCTCGAAGGGGCTATTCAGGGCGAGTTGCCCTTGCTTGCCGATTGAACCTGGGATGTGTCGCCAGGACGATGCCGCCCACGATGAGCAGGAATGAGGTCAGGTGAATCCAGGTAATGGGTTCTCCCAGAAAAAGGTACGCCTCGATGCCGGAAAAGAGCGGCAGCGAGTAATATATCAGCGATGCATTCACCGGCCCGATGGCGGTCACGGCCCGGGTCCAGAGCATGTACGATATGAGTGAAGCCCCGAGGCCGATGTAGAGTATGGACCCCAGAACCGGCAGCGTCATGTTCCACTGGGGGGCCAGTGTCTGTTCCAGGAGGGCGGCCGGAATGAGCGGGAGCACACCGATGAGGAAGGTGGAGCCGAGGTAGGCGGCCTGGGTCATGTCGGTCGGTTTTTTCCTGAGAATGATGGAGTATACTGCCCAGAGGAGTCCGGCCAGGAGCATCCACAGGTCGCCGATCCGAAATTCCAGTTCCAGCAGCGCCCCGAAATCGCCGCGGGTGACCAGGGCGACAATGCCCGCCACGGCCACGGACATACCTGCCATGCGCGGCATTGTCAGCGGCTCTCCCAGAAATATTCGGGACAGAATTATGGCGAAGACCGGCGTGGTGGTGGCAATGAGCGACATGTTCAATGCCTCGGTGGTGTGGGCTGCCGTGTAGATGACGGTGTTGAATACCGTCACGCCGATCAGGGCGGAGGCGAACAGGTGACGCCGGTGCCGGACAATGCGTTGCCGCTCCCGCCACATGACGGGCAGGGAAAACGGCAGGATGAAGCAGGTCGCGGTGGCCCAGCGCAATGCGGCCAGGGTGACGGGCGGGACCATGTCCCCCAGCCCCCTGGCCACGATGAAATTCCCGGACCAGATCAGGGTTGCGAGCAGGGCGCAGGCAGCGCCGATCAGGGAGGGGTTCAAGCGTTTAGCCTACGTACTCGAAGCCGATCTTGGTGATGGCATCCTTGATGACGTTCATGTCGATGGGCGTGTTTTCCGCATAGGTCACGTCGCCGGACAGGAGGTCGACGGACACGTCGGTTGCCCCGATTTTCTCCATGGTTTCGGTCACGGATTTCACGCAATGCTGGCAGCTCATGCCTTTGACTTTGATGACGGGCATAGGGTCGCTCCTTGTTTCTGAGTTGGTGCCGGTTTTGGCTTCGGGCTCCGAGGCTACAGCGCTTCAAGGTCCATGTTGTCCACAATGGCGGTCATGTCGGCGGCGGTCAGGTCGGTTTCCGATTCCATGCCGGGCATCAGCAGGATGGTCAGGCTCTTTTCCGTGTCGAGCAGGATCATCAGTCCGCCGGAACCGGGCATGGCTTCGAAGAAATAGGCTGTGCGGCCCTGGTAGTCCAGTTGCTCGGCATCCGCCATTTGCGGGTCCTGATCGGAGGCCAGGGTGAACTGGTAGTTGAGGTCGCCGGCCTGTATGCTTACGAAGGCTCCTGCATCGTCCGCCGAGGCGTTGGTCATCTGCCCGTCGGGCACGGCCTTGGCGGCTTGGGCCTTGAGGGCGGACAGATTCCAGGACTGTGCCAGTGCCGGGGCGCAGAGTCCGAGAAGGGCCAGGAATACCAGCGGGAGGGCTATTTTCTTCATTTCAACTCCGGTATGAAATTACATGGTGAACGGACAAAGCCTTGTTCATACAGAAGGCCGGGGAAGTTGCAAGACAAAAAAGTCCTTCCCTAGTCCCCCTTGAAGAACCGCAGCCTGAGTGCGTTGGACACCACGGTCACCGAGCTCATGGCCATGGCCGTGCCCGCGATCATGGGGTTGAGGGTGGGGCCGCCGAACAGGTGCAGCACCCCTGCCGCCACCGGGATGCCGATGACGTTGAAGGCGAACGCCCAGAACAGGTTCTGCTTGATGTTGCTCATGGTCGCCCGCGACAGGCGCAGGGCCGTGAGCAGGCCGCGCAGGTTCGACTGCATGAGCACCACGTCGCCGGATTCCACGGCCACGTCGATGCCGGAACCCATGGCAATGCCGATGTCCGCCTTGGCCAGCGCAGGCGCGTCGTTGATGCCGTCGCCCACCATGGCCACCTTGCGTCCCTCGTTCTGGAGCCGGGTCACCTCTTCGGCCTTGCGGTCGGGCATGACCCCTGCGATCACCGTGTCGATACCGGCCCGGTCCGCCACCACGCGCGCGTTCACTTCGTTGTCGCCGGTCAGCATGATCGGGGTCAGACCCTCTTTCTTCAGCGCGGCCACCACCTCAGGGGTCTCGTCGCGCATCTCGTCGGCAATGGCGAACAGGGCGTTGAGCTTGTTCTCGGAGGCGAAATAGACCACGGTCGCGCCCTGGTTCTCATAGTGTCCCACGGCCTCTTCGGCAAAGCCGTCCTCGCCGAAATCAAGCCCGTGCTCCTGCATGAAGGCCCAGTTGCCGATCATGACCTCGCGGTAATCGATGGTCGCCTTGATGCCTTTGCCGGGGATGGCCTCGAAGCTGTCCGGTGCAGGCGGGTCGAGGTTCTTTTCCTTTGCGTGTCGGACCATGGCCTGGGCCAGGGGGTGCTCGCTCTGGCTCTCGGCGGCTGCGGCCAGATAGATCGCTTCGGTCTGGGCCATGGTGCCCCGGACCATGGTGATGGCCGCCACTTCGGGCCGACCGTGGGTCAGGGTGCCGGTCTTGTCAAAGACCACGGTGTCCAGTCCGCCCGCTTCCTGCAGGGCCCGGCCCGACTTGATGAGCACGCCGAGCTGCGCGCCCCGTCCGGCGGAGACCATGATGGAGACCGGCGTGGCCAGCCCCATGGCGCATGGGCAGGCAATGACCATGACCGCCACGAAGATGCGTAGGCTGAACGGGAAGCCTGCATCGCCGATGAAATACCAGGCCAGGCCGGAGATCAGGGCAACGGCCATGACCGAGGGCACAAAATAGTAGCTGATGGTGTCTGCCAGGTTGGCGATGGGTGCCTTGGACCCCTGGGCTTCCTGCACCAGTTTGATGATCCGGGCCAGCATGGTGTCGCCCCCCACGCGCTCGGCCTTGATGGTCAGCGCACCCGAGGCATTGAACGTGCCGCCCGCCACGGTGTCGCCTGCGGTCTTGCCCACGGGCATGGGTTCGCCGGTGAGCATGGACTCGTCCACGGATGACCGACCGTCGGTGACCGTGCCGTCCACCGGGATGCGCTCGCCGGGTTTGATCAGGAGCAGGTCGCCCGGCTCCACCTCATCCACCGGGATGGTCGTCTGTTCAGACCCCTTGAGCAGGGTGGCCGTGTCCGGGGCGAGCTTCATCAGGGCCCGGATGGCGTCCGAGGTCTTGAGCTTGCTGTGGGCCTCGAAATATTTGCCCAGGGAGATCATGGCGATGAGCACGGCTGCGGATTCATAATAGAGGTCCATGGCCAGCATGTGCGGGTCGCCCAGGTTCAGGGCCAGGGCAATGGTGTTCCACAGGGAATAGAGAAAGGCCGCGCCCGTGCCCATGGCCACCAGGGAGTCCATGTTCGGGCCGCCCCGGAGCAGGGCCGGGATGCCCTGGAGATAGAAGTTCCGCCCGGTCAGGACCACGGGCAGGGTCAGTCCCAGCTGGACCAGGGCAAAGGTCAGGGGCGAATGCATGGGGTCGAGGAAGGAGGGCAGGGGCATGCCCCACATGTGGCCCATGGACAGGATGAGCAGGGGCAGGGCGAACAGGAAGGCGGGGATCAACGCCCGGCGTTGTGCGGTCAGACGATCCTCTGCCTCGCGGCGGCGCTGTTCGAAGATATTGGCACCGTCGACCCGCACTTCGGAGGTGAACCCGGCGTCGGCAATGGCCTGGCGGATGACCCTGCGGGAGACCTGGGACGGGTCGAAGGAGAAGTGGCCGGTCTCCGCGGCCAGATTGACCGTGGCCGAGTCCACGCCGTCCAGGTTCCCGACCACGCGTTCGATGCGGGCCGAGCAGGAGGCGCAGTGCATGCCGCCCAGGTCGAGGTCCAGGTTCGCGAGGCCGCTGTCATTGGCGAACTCGGCCTCGAAGCCGAGTTCCTTGATGCGTTCACCCACGGCCTGTTCGGTTATGGCGTCCGGGTCAAAGGAGAGGTCCATGGTCTCAGCGGCCAGGTTCACGCTGACCGTGTCCACGCCGTTCATGGTTCCGACCACGCGCTCGATGCGTCCTGAGCAGGCTGCGCAATGCATGCCCTTGATCTGTGCCGTTGTTCTTTTCATGTATAAATTGTCCCGTTTCGTGTTACCCTCGCGGCATATAATGCGCATGGAACCGCCCTTTGGCAAGGGACTAACCGACGAGAATTCCTTCTATGTCCGCCATGGCGGCGAGCAGTCTGTCTCGGGTGCGTTCGTCCAGGCGGGCGAGGACTCCTTGCGCCTGGCCAGCGGCCTGTCGGTGCAGCGAGGCCATGAGTCGGGCCCCCTTGTCAGTCAGGGTCATTTTCTTGATCCGGGCATCCTTTTTTGACGGTGTCGTCTCCACCCATCCCTGCCTGATGAAACCTTTGATAATCCGGCTGACATATCCCTTGTCCAGGCCGAGGCGGCTGCGCAGGTCTCTGGCTGACGAACCCGGGACCTTGTCCATCTCGAACAGGACGCGGGCCTCCGTCAGGCTGACCGGGCTATTGTACATGGTATCCGCCAGCAGGCCGAGATAGTTCGTATAGAACCGGTTGAAATGCCGGAATCGGTCGATCTGGGATGGGGTCGTCATGAGCGTATTTTGGGCAAATAGGTTGACAAAGTCAACCTATTTGCCCATGAACAGGACATGAAAGAGTGTGTCATTCATCCGTACAGTCCCGGCATCACGGAAGACGTGGTGCGGCATCACGCGGCCTATTACAGTAGTAACTGGGGGTTCGACCACCGTTTCGAGGCCCAGGTATCCCGCGAGTTGTCGGAATTCATCACCGGATTCAATCCGCAGTGTGACGGTTTCTGGTGGGCGGGGCTGGGCGACGACTTCGCGGGTGCCGTGGCCGTGGACGGCAGCCGGCACGGGGCGGGACAGGCCCGTGTGCGCTGGTTCATCGTGTCCGAAGCATGTCAGGGACACGGCATCGGCTCCCGGTTATTGGGCCGGGCCATGGATTTTTGCCGCAGCCGGGAATTCGAGGCAGTCCATCTTTGGACTTTTGCCGGTCTGGACGCGGCCCGGACGCTCTATGAGCGCAACGGGTTCCGTTTGACTGCAGAGGTGGAAGGCGACGGCTGGGGTGCCAGGATCATGGAACAGAAATTCGTTTTGCCCCTTACAGGCTTGCCCTGAGGAACCGGAGCAAATCAAAGGAATAGTGTTTGTCCAGGGCCTCGAACACCGGGGTCATGGAAACGATGCCCCGGGCCTGGAAATCCTTGAGGGTGTTGACCACGGTCTTCAGTTCATCATCGGGCAGGCTGACCACGTCCAGATAATCGACCCTGCCCAGCCGCGCGGCCTGACCCAGATGGTTCCAGATCGAAGCCGGTTTGAGGCCGCGCTTCTCGGCCACCCGGTCCAAGTCTCCCAGCTCGATAAACAGATCCAGAGAGGTCTGGGCCGTGGCGGAAAGCTCCTGATCCCTGATCATGCTTTTCTCGTGTCTTTCGCGCAACTCGTCGGGAATCTCGGGGATGGTCGCGGGGCGTCCGTGTTCCGCCTCATGTTCCTTCATGCAGGTCAGAAAGGCTTCGCCATAATGGTTGAGCTTGTTCGTGCCCACCCCGGACATGCATCCCAGGTCTCTGAGGTCTTTCGGGCGGTAACGGACGAATTCCAGCAGGGTCTTGTCCGCGAAAATGGCATAGGGCGGTACGGACTGCGCTTCGGCGACCTTCAGGCGCAGGTCGCGCAGCCGGTCGAACAGGGCTTCGGCCTCCCATGAGGTCAGGATATCCTCGGCCAGGGCCGCAGTGCGCCGCGTCTTCTTTTTGGTCTGCCTGGGCATGACCGGGTCGGTGCGCAGCCTGACTTCCTGCTCGCCCTTGAGCACGGGCCAGGACCGCTCGTTCAGGGTCAGGGCGTTGAACCGTTCCATGTCGACAGAGACCAGGCCCGAGGCCAGCAGCTGGCGGTAGACCGATTTCCATTCATCCTGGCTCAGGTCCTTGCCGATGCCGTAGGTGGACACCCGCTGGTGCCCGAACCGCTTGATGGCGTCGGTCTCGGCCCCGGTCAGCACCTGAACCAGATGGTTGACGCCGAACCGCTGTTCGGTGCGGAAAATATTGGACAGGGCCTTTTGCGCGGCCTCGGTGCCGTTCCATGTGTCCACCGGACTGAGGCAGTTGTCGCAGTTGCCGCACGGCTGTATGTGTTCCCCGAAATACCCCAGCAGGGACTGGCGGCGGCAACCGGCGGTTTCCAGAAAGGCGAACAGCGATCCGAGCTTGGCGTGCTCCACCCGTTTTCGCGTCTCATTGGCCTCGCCCGATTCGATCATGGAGCGCAGCACCGCGATATCCTGCATGCCGTAACACATCCAGGCCGAGGCGGGCAGGCCGTCACGTCCGGCGCGGCCTGTTTCCTGATGGTAGGCTTCCAGGGATTTTGGCGGTTCCAGGTGGCAGACGAAGCGTACGTTGGGCTTGTCCACGCCCATGCCGAAGGCGACCGTGGCCACCATGATCACGCCTTCCTCGCGCATGAACCGGTCCTGGTTTTCATAGCGGACCTGCGAGGACAGCCCCGCGTGGTAGGGCAGGGCGGTGAATCCGTTCTTTTGCAGGAATTCGGCGGTCGAATCCACCTTCTTGCGGCTCAAGCGGTAGACTATGCCCGCGTCTCCGGGGTGGTTGTCGGTGATGAACCGCTTGAGCATGGTGGTGGCGTTCTTCTTGGGCAGCACCGAATAGGTGATGTTGGGCCGGTCGAATCCGGTGGCGAAGACCTTTGCCTGCTCCAGTTGCAGGTTGCGGATGATGTCCGCCTGGGTGGGCTTGTCAGCGGTGGCGGTCAGGGCCAGGCGCGGCACATGGGGGAAACGTTCCTTGATGATGGAAAGCTGCATGTACTCGGGTCGGAAATCGTGCCCCCACTGGGACACGCAGTGCGCCTCGTCAATGGCGAACAGGGCCGGGCTGCTTTGGGAGAGCAGATCGAGAAAGCCGGGTTTGCACAGCCGTTCCGGGGCCACGTAGAGCAGGTCGAGCTGGCCGTTTACCAGCATCTGTTCGATGTCGTAGGCCGTATCCGGGTCCAGCGAGGAATTGAGGCAGGCGGCGCGGACGCCCATCTGGGTCAGCCCCTGCACCTGGTCCTGCATGAGCGCGATCAGCGGGGACACGCAGATTCCCACCCCGTTCCTGAGCATGGCAGGAATCTGGTAGCAGAGCGATTTGCCCCCGCCCGTGGGCATGAGCACCAGCGAGTCGCCGCCGCTCATGGTGTTGTCGATGATCGGTTCCTGCAACCCGATGAACTCGGTGAAGCCGAAGACAGAGGAGAGGATTTCGCGTGGTGAGGTGATGGGGCCTGACATGGGGAGTGAGGGTAGGGGAAAGGGCGTGGGAAGGCAATGAACATGATTCCCTGATTTTTCGGGGAGGGGCCTGTCCATGTTCCATGGACAGGGAAAGCTATGGCGGCTCCATGCGGATGCCGTCAGGGTGCCGACCCTCCGCTGCTTGCATCCGGCTGACCGTTGCTTCCCTCGTAATTCCATGACGGTGCCGCCTCGAACAAAAACAAAAGAATGTGTTTTTTTCGTAAAAAAACAGGGCTGGGGGGTTGGTTTTCGGGCAGTCCGCATTATTAGTGCGGAGGGCGGTGACGTTTGACGACTGCCCGAGATTCCGTGGCCCGAACCTCGGTCCTCTGCGGGACCAGCAGGTGTTGGAGGCTGGTAATAATTCGAATTCCCCGAGTTTGTTGTTATGGATGGGGATACGGGCAATGCCGGACGGCATTGGAAAAACGAGAGGTGTTTTTGGCTGCTTTTGACGAACGCACGACCGGTCTGTGGACCATCACCATATCCCAGTTCGCACTGGTCTTCATGCTTTCCGCCGTGGCCGTGGCGGTTCCTGCCCTTGGACAGGAGTTCGGAGCCAGCGCTTCCCAACTCGGACTGGTGGAATCAGGGTATATTTCAGCAGTGGCCATGCTGCTTTTCCCGGTGACGCGGCTGGCGGACATGATAGGGCGCGGCACCACGTTCGCCCTTGGCATGGCCCTGTTCACGGCGGTCAGTTCCGTGCTTCCCCTGTGCCAGAGCATTACCCAGTTCATTGCCTTGCGCGTCTTCCAGGGCGGAGGCGGAGCCATGATGGTCACCACCGGCCTGGCCATCCTTGCAGACCTGTATCCGGGGCCGGGACGGGCCAGGGCACTGGGCATAGCCTCGGCAGGGGTGTATCTGGGCCTGTCGGCCGGGCCATGGCTGGGCGGGATGATCGTCACCCATTGGGGATGGCGCTGGATTTTCTATGCCGGAGCCATTCCGTGCGCCCTGGCCTTGCTGCTCGCCCTCAAGACGCTGTCGGTCCGGCCCGTTTTCACCCGGGGCGTGAAGTTCGATTGGGGCGGGGCCATTTTCGTCGCCATAGGCATGATCCTGCTTTCGCAGGGCGGTTCGCACCTGCATGACCTGAGCGGCAAGCTGATGCTGGCAGGCGGCCTGCTGTCGCTGGCGAGCTTCGTCCTCTGGGAAAAACATGCCAAGGCCCCGTTGCTGGATATGGTGCTGTTCTCTGACAATCCGTCGTTTTCCCTGGGCAGCGCGGTGCAGTTCATCAGCTATGCCGCGACATTCGGCATCACGTTTCTGCTCTCGCTCTATTTGCAGGTCGCCAGGGGCATGACCGCGAGCGAGGCCGGTTTCATCCTCATGGCCCAGCCGGTCATGCAGGTGGTTTTTTCCCTGATCAGCGGCAAATGGTGCGAGCGCTGGCCGGCCCATCACGTGGCCACGCTGGGCATGTGCCTGGCCACCCTGGCCCTTGGGGGGGCCATGTTCCTCGGAGACAGCGCCTCGTTGCCGTACGTCGCCTGCATACTGGCCCTGTGCGGTGCGGGCAGCGCCATTTTTGCCACCGCCAACATGGCGGTCATCATGGGTGCCGTGACAAAGGAATATTACGGCGTGGCCTCAGCCGTGGTGGCCGGGATGCGGACCACGGGCATGACCGTCAGTCTCGTGTTCATCAGCGGGGTCCTGGCCCTTGTCGTTGGCCCGAAAGCCCTGAATCAGGACACTGCTCCGGCTTTCGTGGTCGCCATGCACATCGCCTTTGTGGTGCTGACCGCGTTCAGTTTTATCGGGGTGGGCATGTCGGCCCGCGCGCGGATGCGTTTGCGCAAAAAGGCATCGGCAGAAGATGCGGACGCGGAGCACGAATAAGAAATGAAGAAGGGCCGCCGGGAATGGCGGTCCTTTGTTCCCCTAGACCACGCTCGCCAGCATGTTTCCGGGCGGGGGAAGGATCTGGGCCGTTGCCTGGGCGTAGGCGTTCATGGCTGTCTTGATTCGGCTTTGAGCGGGTAGGCCGGAGGCGGTCCCGGTGGTTTGGGTCTCTCGATATCGTGCGCCGTCGGCACCGACCTGGGCGCGCAGGCCCTCCACTTCGGCTTCGGTCTCGAAGGCGCGGGCCTTTTCCTTCTTTTCGCGGACGTCGCGGGAAAGGGAGGGGTCGAGGACGGTCGTTTCCTCGCGGTAATCCAGGCCGAACTTGCCCAACCGAAAACCGAACGATGTGGTGGTCGTTCTGGCCTGGGGCTGTACCGATTTCTTCTCGCTGGGCTTTTCAACCAGCGCAGAAGTCTTGCGGTACTGTTCGTTCGCCTGGGAGGATATCCTCACGGGGTTCTCCTACGATCTCGGTGCCTAAGCCTTTTCCTGCGCACAAAAAAAGGCCGTGGCATTGCACATCGCAGCCCGGCCGTCCCTGTGACTTTCGTCACGCTCTGTCCAGAGGGACCCGTGGTTTTCCGCTTCCCGTCCGTGGGAATTGGCAAATCCAAATCTATCAGTCGCTGTGGGTACTATAAGCATTTGCGCAACTTTTGACAACCCGACCTGTTTGGAGCTACTAGCAATGTCCTTGTTGCCGAACATCTTTCGGTGCTTTGCGAGGGAAGGGTGAGATTTCAACCAGTGAGAGAGTCCGCATGGGTTACAAGATCCTGAAAAAAGTAGAGTTGATTCCGGGGCAGACCACCATGATGGTCATCGACGCGCCTCAGATTGCAAAAAAAGCCAAACCCGGCAACTTCGTCATGCTCCGCACCACCGAGCACGGCGAGCGCATTCCCCTGACCATTGCCGATTGCGATGCCGTCAGGGGAACCATTACCATCGTCTATCTGGTGGTGGGAAAGACCTCCGCCGAGATGAATACCCTGAAGGAAGGCGGCGAGTTCATGGATGTGTGCGGTCCGCTCGGCAAGGCCACCCACATCGAGAAGTCGGGCACCGTGGTCTGTGTCGGCGGCGGCACCGGCATCGCGGCCATGCACCACATCGCCAAGGGCCATGTGGCGGCGGGCAATCGCGTCATCGCCATCATCGGCGCGCGCTCCAAGAGCCTGCTGCTTTTCTGCTCCGAACTTTCTTCGTTCTGTCCCGAGGTCCGCATTGCCACGGATGACGGGAGCGAGGGCCATAAGGGGTTCGTCACCGAAGTGCTCAAGGATATTCTGGAGACCGAGGACGAGGTGGCCGAAGTGGTGGCCATCGGTCCGGTTCCCATGATGGAGGCGGTCTGCCGGGTGACCCTTCCGTTCGGGACCAGGACCACGGTGTCGCTCAATTCCATCATGGTGGACGGTATCGGCATGTGCGGTGCCTGTCGCTGCACCGTGGGTGGAAAAACATTGTTCGCCTGCGTTGACGGCCCGGAATTTGACGGCCATCAGGTGGATTTCGCGGAACTGAAGACCCGGCTGTGGCAGTTCAAGGAGCAGGAAGAGGAATCCATGGAATTGTTCAGCAAGGAGTGTCAGTGTCATGGCCGATAAAAAACAGAAGAAAGTTCGGGCCAGGACGCCGATGCCCCATCAGGACCCCGAGGAGCGGGCCCGGAATTTTGAAGAGGTGGCCCTGGGCTACAGCCGAGAACAGGCCATTGTCGAGGCTGAACGCTGTTTGCAGTGCAAGAGGCCCCTGTGTCAGCAGGGCTGTCCTGTCAACATCGACATCAGGTGGTTCATCGCCTGTCTGGTGGACGACGACCTGGAGGGCGCCTTCAACACCATCCGCAGGACCAACTCTTTGCCTGCGGTTTGCGGGCGTGTCTGCCCCCAGGAGACCCAGTGTGAAGGCAGGTGCATCCTCGGCAAGAAGCATGAGCCCGTGGCCATCGGTCGCCTGGAGCGCTATGTGGCCGACAACTACGCCGCGCAGAGCGCCTGCGAAGAGGTGACGGACCTGTCTGTCTGTGCGCTGGAACATGTACATGTGAAGGTCGCCTGCATCGGCTCCGGTCCCTCCTCCCTGACCGTGGCCGGATATCTGGCCGGACGGGGCATCAAGGTGGACGTGTTCGAGGCCCTGCACGAGCCGGGCGGCGTGCTCATCTACGGCATCCCGGAATTTCGTCTGCCCAAGAAGGTCGTTGCCCGTGAACTGGACGGCCTCCGGGAGCTGGGCGTGACCTTCCATACCAATTGGGTGGGCGGCAAGACCGTGACCATTCAGGATCTGCTCAGCCAGGGATACAACGCCATCTTCATCGGTGTGGGCGCAGGCCTGCCCCGTTTCCTGGGCGTTCCCGGCGAAAACCTGGTGGGTGTTTTTTCCGCCAACGAATATCTGACCCGCGTCAACCTGGGCCGCGCCTACGAATTCCCCAACTACGACACCCCGGCCTACAAGGCCCGTCGCGTGGCCGTGCTGGGCGCGGGCAACGTGGCCATGGATGCGGCCCGGACCGCCCTGCGCATGGGGGCCGAAGAGGTGTCCATTGTCTATCGTCGCTCCGAGGACGAAATGCCCGCCCGTCGCGAGGAGATCGATCACGCCATCGAAGAGGGCATCAAGATCCGCTGCCTGTGCGGTCCGGTCTCTTTTCATGGCGACAACCAGGGCCGTTTGAAGGCCCTCACCGTGCAGAAGATGACGCTGGGCGACCCGGACGCGTCCGGCCGCTGCGCTCCGGTCTGTATCGAGGGCGAAACCGAACAGTTCCCCTGCGACATGGCGATCATTGCGGTCGGCACCCGGCCCAACCCGATCCTGTTGGAGGCCACGCCCGATCTGGCCCTGAACAAATGGGGCTACATCGAAGCCGACCCCGAAACCGGCGAGACGAGCATACCCAACGTGTTCGCCGGCGGCGACATAGTCACCGGCGCGGCCACGGTCATCTCGGCCATGGGCGCCGGGCGCCGTGCCGCCAAGGAGATAGCCGACAGGTTGCTGTAGCAAATCCGGAAACTTACCGATCACTCTCCGCCAGTCCGAATCAATCGGGCTGGCGGTTTTTTTGGGCTTGCATAAAGGCGTTGCCGGTGATTGGTTCGTAACCATCAGGCCGAGTTCGGCGATTAAAACTGGATAGGAGATATGAAAATGCGCATCCTTGTTTGTTGGTTGGGGTTGGTCCTGATGGCCGGTCAGGCCTGGCCTGCCTCGTATCCGGTCGTGGACACCGGACAGAACGCCTGTTTCGATGATTCTCGCCAGATATCCTGCCCCCGGCCGGGGGAGGAATTCAACGGTCAGGATTCTCAGTATCAGGGGAATCTTCCACACTATAGAGACAACGGCGACGGCACGGTTTCCGATCTGGTCACCGGGCTTATGTGGGTCAAGGCCAGAGGCAATCCGGTGAGCTGGCAGGAGGGCATGGACGGCGCTGAAGATTGCCGGGCGGGCGGCCATGCTG
The DNA here is from genome assembly GCF_004025585.1 of Pseudodesulfovibrio sp. S3. NCBI lineage: Bacteria > Pseudomonadati > Thermodesulfobacteriota > Desulfovibrionia > Desulfovibrionales > Desulfovibrionaceae > Pseudodesulfovibrio > Pseudodesulfovibrio sp. S3. Next base: position 20,624 of record NZ_QTZO01000011.1, on the reverse strand, counting down.
ATTGGCGCGCTCCCACCATCAAGGAATTGTATTCGCTCATGGATTTCAACGGCTGGGTGCAGGCGGACGAGGCCAGTTCCACCGCTTTCATCGACACCCGGTACTTTGATTTCAAGTGGGGGGATACGAAAGCGGGCGCCCGGATCATCGATTGTCAGGACTGGTCGTCGACCGAGTATGCCGGGACCACCATGGGCGGGGCGAAGACCGCGTTCGGCGTGAATTTCGCGGACGGGCGCATCAAGGGATATCCCGTCCGTTCCCGTCAGCAAAAGAGCCGGTACATGCGGTACGTGCGCGGCAACCCCGACTACGGCAAAAACGATTTTCACACGGACGGGGATGGGACAGTGGCCGACCGCGCCACCGGGCTGCTCTGGCAGCAGGCGGATGACGGCAAGACCAGAAACTGGGGGGAGGCCCTGGCCTATTGCGAGAACCTGAATCTTGGCGGGCGCCCGGATTGGCGGCTGCCTTCGGCCAAGGAGCTGCATTCCATAGTGGAGTATTCGCGCAGCCCGAAGACCTCGGATTCGGCGGCCATCGACCCGATCTTTTCGGTCTCGGAAGTGGAATCCTATTTCTGGACCTCTACCACGCATATGGATGGCCCCAAGCCGAGCCATGCGGTCTATATAGCCTTTGGCCGGGCCATGGGGTATTTTTCGCCTCCGAATTCCGGTCAGTCCAAGGCCTTTATCGACGTGCACGGTGCAGGGGCGCAACGCAGCGACCCCAAGTCCGGTGATCCGGGTCGGTATCCGCAGGGCCATGGCCCTCAGGGAGACGACATCCGCATTTTCAACTTCGTGCGTTGCGTGGCCGGGGGCGGGGTGGCCTATTATGAGCCGTCCAATCATCGCATTCCGGCATGGAAGGGCAGGCGCCAATCCATGGGCGATAGCCCGAATATGCGGCAGGGCGGGCAAGGTCAGGGTGTGGGACAGCGGGGGCAGCGTCGTGGACCGCCGCCCGAAGCGTTCACTGCCTGCAAAGGAGTGGCGGTTGGGGATGGTTGCACCGTGCAGACCCCGCACGGCCCGCTCAAAGGGGTCTGCCGCGACACGCCCGAAGGAACGGTTTGCGCCCCCGAAGGTGTGCGGGGCGGGCCGCCGCCCACGCAGTAACCCTTGGACAAAACAAAACCGCCGGATGTCGTCAGACTTCCGGCGGTTCTTGTTTTGGGGTCGGCAGGGGATCAGACCGTGTCCTGCTCCTTGATTTCGCCGGCGATCACTTTCAGCCGTTGTTCGATCATGCGGATATGCAGCCGCAGGGAGTATATGTAGTCGGTGTAGGAAAGGGGAACCGAGGTCTCCAGGACCATGCGGTCCATGTGTTCCAGTTGTTCCAGCATCTTCCGCGCTTCTGCGGGGTCGGTCAGCTCATAGGCTTTCATGTCGAGTTCTTTCAGGTGCTTGTACCACTTGAAAATACGCCGCCGGATCTGCCAGCGGTAGGCGGGCGGTGTGATCTTGAACAGCGGGAAGAGCAGGGTCAGCAGGGGGATGAGCAGGATCTTGAGCCGCTCCGCCGTGATGGCCAACTGGAAGGGAAGGTAGCGCATGAGAAAGGGCGGGCCGGATTTGTAGAAGTTCCGGGCCTCGTCGCTCAAGGGGAAGAGCAGGGCCTCCTTGTTGGGGAAATGGCCGGAGGGGGCGAACATGTCGCCGTCCTTGTGCACGTGATCCGCGGCCAGCAGGAAGAGGTATTTGAGGGCCGGGTGCAAATCCTCCCTGACCACCAGGTTGGCCGTGGGCGCGAGCAGGGTCACATCGCTGTCGGGCAGGTTGTTGATCAGGTCGATGCCGCCCGGGGGCAGTGTCAGCTTCTTGAGATAATGGTGTGTACGGACGTAGGTTTCGGCCCGGTCAAAGGAATACAGTTTGACGGTCTTGTGCGCCAGGCTTAGGTCTTCCACGGCTTGGGAGTTGATCCCGGAGATGGCGAAGAGCGCGTCGATCTTCCGGTCCTGGAGTTGGGGAGCCGCTTCGCTGATCCCTTCCGGTATCAGGGTCGCGGTCTCGGCGGTGATGTCGTTTTCCGCAAGCAGCGTGCTGACCAGATGATGGGTACCGCTGCCCTCTGCGCCTATGGCGACCTTGTGGCCCTTGAGGTCGGCCAGGGTCTTGAGCCGCAGCCGTTTGGAGTGGAAGACCCAGATCGGTTCGTAAAAGAGGCTGCCCAGGCTTTCAAGGTCGGGGTGTTGTTCGGCTGTGGTGATGCCGCCCTGCATGAGCGCGGCCTGCACGTCGGCTTCCGGGTCGTTTATCCGGTTCAGGTTGTCCATGGAGCCTTTGGAGGTGAGGACTTCAAGCTCATATCCGTGTTTCTTGAAGAACTGTGCGTACTGTTTGGCAAAGGCGTAGTAAGCCCCGCCTTCACCACCGGAGACCATGGTGACTTTTTTCGGAGGCAGCGGCTGCACGAATTGGAAGGTCACCCACAGGGCGCCGCCCAGCACGCTGACGGCAGCGCCGTAAATGATGAACGACATGAGGACGTGAGACCGCAGGAATCTGATCAGGCTGTTCAGGTAGGGATTCTTCATAATGGTTGAATGTAGAGAATTCACGGGGCTGGGGCAAGATGCAGCAGCCGGTTTTTTTCTAAAGCATGCATCGGAGGGGGGCAAATTAGAGCCGGATTGTTTGGTGTGTCTCCCAGTCTTGCGAACCCGCACGAATATGCGTAGGGATAAAGGTGCATTGGAGATTTCGTCTTCACCAAACACGGACAGACCAGAAATATGCCCAAGCTGAAAGCCCTGCTCATCCATCCAGACTCCGAGGTTCGCACCGCGTTGCGCGACGTGCTGTCCGAGGTCCCCTTTATCCAGGTGATGGGCGAAGCGGTCTCCGCGTTCGAGGCCATGGAAATGCTTGAATGCATCCACTACGGCGTGTTTTTCGTGGGTGTGGATCTGCCCTGCGATGTTTCGGGCATCGAGATGGCCCAGATGCTGGCTGGACGCAAGAACAAGCCCGCGCTGGTTTTCATCTCGGATTCGGAGAACCAGGCCTATGCCGCATTTGAGCTGGGGGCCACCGATTACCTGCTTTGGCCGCCCGCGCCCGGCCGCATGGCCCGAACCATGGACCGGCTTCAGACCTTCAAGACCCGGTTCCGCGAAGTGCCGCATCCGGCTCCGGCTGCTGACGCCTTCGAGGATGAGGTCGAGGATTCCGACGAGCAGACCGTGAAATTGCCTTTGCCCGAAGAGGAACAGGATTCCTTCCTGGCCGCATTGCAGGCGGCCTGGGGGCAGAGCACCGGGCGCAGGCCCGAGATCGAGAAGCTGGCCGTGACCCAGGACGGGCGCACCATTCTCATTCCCTACGACCAGATTATTTTCGTCGAGGCCTTTGAGGACTATTCCTACGTGCATACGGCCAACCAGAAATTTCTTTCGTCCTATCGGCTCAAGAACCTGGAGGACAGGCTCGGGCCTCACCGCTTTTTCCGTGTGCACCGCAAGTATCTGGTGAACCTGGACATGGTTACCGAAATAGCGAGCATGCCCGGTTCCAACTTCATGCTGCGAACCGCCGGGCGTACGCGTATCGAGCTGCCCATCAGCCGGAGGCGTATAGCTGAATTGAAAAAGATCATCGGCTTGTAACCGTTCAACTCGCCGCTGCTACCGCTGACCGAATAAGGCGGGAGTTGCGTGACGGAGTTGGTATGAATGAGACTCGCAAAACCGGTTTTTCCGGTTGTCGGCGAGGAGGATATATGGACCACTCAGGTGCGATAGATAGTTTGCTCATGGAAGAACGGGTTTTTCGTCCGCTTCCGCAGTTGGTCATTGAAGCCAATGTCAATCCCCAGGAGCTTGATGCGGCGCGCAAGTTCGCCCGCATGGACCCTGTGGGGTACTGGGAAGAGGCCGCCGACGAACTGGACTGGTTCAAGAAGTGGGACCAGGTTCTGGACGACAAGGACGCGCCGTTTTACCGCTGGTTCCCCGGTGCGCGTTGCAACATCGTGTACAACGCCCTGGACCGCCACATCGAGACCGCCAACAAGAACAAGCTCGCCCTGATATGGGAGGGCGAACCCGGCGATCAGCGCAAGTTCACCTATTTCGAACTCTATCGCGAGGTGAACCGTTTCGCCAACGCGCTCCGGTCGCTCGGCATCCGCAAGGGCGATCGGGTGGTCATCTACATGCCGCAGATTCCCGAGACCCTCATCGCCATGCTGGCCTCGGCCAAGATCGGGGCCGTCCATTCGGTGGTGTTCGCCGGGTTTTCGGCCAAGGCGCTGAGGCAGCGCATCAACGATGCCCAGGCCAAGCTGCTCATCACGGCGGACGGGTTCTACCGCAACGGCAAGATCATCAGCATCAAGGAGACCGCGGACGAGGCCCTGATCGGGGCCTGCGCCGACTGCGTGGAGTCCATGGTGGTGGTGCGCCGCTGCAACATCGGCGTGGACATGGTCGACGGCCGCGATTTTCATTACGAGGACCTGGTGCGTCAGGAACGCAACGAGGCTCCCACCGAGGTCATGGACGCGGATGACCCCCTGTTTCTGCTCTATACCTCCGGCACCACGGGCAAGCCCAAGGGCATCGTGCATTCCCACGCCGGATACATGGTCGGCGTGAACCGCACCCTGACCACCGTGTTCGACATCAAGCCCACGGATATTTTTTGGTGCACCGCCGATTCCGGCTGGGTCACCGGCCACAGCGCCGGAGTGTACGGCCCGCTCATGGCAGGCACCACCTCGGTCATGTACGAAGGTCATCCCAATTATCCCCAGGCAGACCGGCTCTGGTCCATTGTGGCCAAATACGGGGTGACCATCTTCTATACCGCGCCGACCATGATCCGCATGCTTATGCGGTTCGGCACCCAGTATCCCAAGCAGCACGACCTTTCCAGCCTCCGTCTGCTGGGCACCGTGGGCGAACCCATTTCGCCCGAGGCATGGATATGGCTCTACAAAGTAATCGGCCGCTCGGAATGCCCGGTGCTCGACACCTGGTGGCAGACCGAGACCGGCATGTTCATGATCTCGCCCCTGCCCATCTCCCTGCTCAAACCCGGTTCGGTGACCAAGGCCCTGCCCGGCGTGGAGGTGGACGTGGTGGACAAGGACGGGAAGCCCGTGCCGCCCGGCAAGGGGGGATTGCTCGTGGTCACTGCGCCATGGCCGTCCATGATGACCGGGTTGTGGAATGACGACGATCGCTACAAGAAGTACTGGGAACAGATTCCCGGTCTGTACTATGCGGGCGACGTGGCCAAGAAGGACGAGGACGGTTACATCTGGATTCAGGGCCGGGCCGACGATGTCATCAACATCGCCGGGCACCGCATCGGGTCCGCCGAGCTTGAGGCCGCCTTCGGCATGCACCCGGCGGTCTGCGAATGCGCGGTAATCGGCGTGCCGGACCAGATCAAGGGCGAGGCCGCCAAGGCATTCGTCCTGCTCAACAACGATTTCACGCCCAACGACGACCTGATCAAGGAACTGAAGAAGACCATCCGCAACGAACTCGGTCCCGTGGCCGTGATCAAGTCCATCGAATTCCGCGACAAACTGCCCAAGACCCGCTCGGGCAAGCTCATGCGCCGCGTGCTCAAGGCAGAGGAATGCGGTTTCGAGATAGGCGACCTGACCGGGCTTGACGACGATTAGAATCCCGGGGAAAGGGGAGGAAAAACTTTTTGAGAAAGGTTTTTCCTCCCCTTTCCCCGGACCCTCATCCCCTCCTTTTCCAAAACTTTCTGGTGCCGCTTCGCGGGGTGTGGCTGTTTTGGTTACAGGCCCAGTTCCTGATCTATCAACACCACTCTGATGCGGCCCTTGGGCCAGCTCTTTTCCGTGATCGTCCAGACGTTGCATATGCGTTCAGGGCTCTTGCATTCCATGCAGCGGCCGGTCTTGGCGCACGGGGTTTTTGCGTTGTGGCGCCTGGCGTTTTGCGGGGCCGCGACCGTGCGGATGCGCTGGATGGCCGCATTGGCGTCCGGCACGATCTTGTTCACGCCCACCGTGATGACGACGTGTTCCGGGCCGAACACAATGCCGCCCACCCGGTTGCCGACCATGTCCAGGTTGACCAGCTTGCCGTTTGTGGTGACCGCGTTGCTTCCTGTCAGGAAGAGGTCGGAAAGCAGGGCCTGGCGGCGGCGCTGGAGAATCTCCGGTCGGTCCACGCCTTGTTCGAAGGTGTCGATGAATTCGATTTCGGGGTCGGCGCGGAAGGCGTCCAGCACCCCTGTCTCCATCAGGGTCAGGGAGTCTCCGAAGGACACGACCCTGGGCATGATCCCAGGAAGGATTTCATTGAGGATGATATCCCGCGCCCCGTCCGGGTTCGGGGTTCGGTACACGGTGAAGCCGTTGGCCGTCAGGGCAGAGACGGTCTGTTCGATGTCGGGCATGTGCATGAGGGTCTCGCTTGATTTTTGATGCTGAACTGCACCGCAAGGACCGGCAAATTGCAAGCATTTTCAGCCGGTGTCTTGCGGTGGAGTCCTCGAAAGGATAGGCTTTTATCCATGACTCTCATCGCCATCATGTCCGATGTCCATGGCAACCTGGAAGCCCTGAAGCAGGTGCTCGACGACCTCCAATCCCATGAAGTGGAGGCGGCCTATTGCCTGGGCGACATGATCGGGTACGGGCCGCAGCCCCAGGAGTGCGTGGACCTGTTGCGCGAGCGCGGGGTGAACTGCACCATGGGCAACCATGAGCAGGGGCTGATCAACATCCATTATCTGCGCCAGTTCAACCAGCCGGCAGCGGATGCCCTGCGCAAGACCCGCGAGATGATCACCGAGGAGACCTACCAATGGCTCGTCTCCCGGCCCAAGGCGATAAAGGCCCATGGTTGCCGGATGGTGCACGGCCTGCCCCCGGATTCGGTCAGCGAGTATCTATGGAAGTACAAGGATGACATGGCCGGGGTGTTCGCCCGGTACAGTGAAGAAATCTGTTTTGTGGGGCACACCCACGCCCTCGTGCGCTTCACCTGCCGGGGGGGGGTATGCGAAAAGCGGCCCCTGCCCCAGGGCGACACCGGGCTTGCGCCCGGTATGCGCCATCTGGTGAATATAGGTTCGGTGGGCCAGCCGCGTGACGGCGACAACCGGGCCAAGTACGGGCTGTTCGATCCGAAGACCCGCATCCTGACCATGCGCTTCATCCCCTACGACATCCGGAAGACCGCCGATCTCATTACTGAGCACGGCTTCAATCGGGGTTTTGCCGACCGTCTCTGGTAGCGGATTATCTGACCAGCACTTCCACTCTTCTGTTTCTCGGTTCCGCCTTGCCGTCCGGTGTGGGAACAAGCGGGTTCTCTTCGCCGTGGGAAGTGGTTTCGATGATTTCTGCGGGTATGCCTGCGGCTTCGAGCAGCTCCTTGACCGCCGTGGCCCGTCGGACCGAAAGGTCATAATTGTACTGCTTTTCTCCGACCGTATCGGTGTGTCCAATGACGGAAACATCGGTGGAGGCGCGGGTGCGATAGCTTTCCATGATTTCGGGGATCAGTGCCTCGGATTCGGGCTTGAGTTTTGCCGAATCGCTGAAAAAGTGCAGCAGGAACCTGGCCGTGGGTTCGGGCTGTGCGGCCAGGGCCTCGCCAAAGGTGGACTGCAGCTCTTGGTCGGACACGGTATACACGTCGTCCTTTCCGCGTACAGCCTGGTTGGCCTGGTTCAGGGTCACGGTTTCACCGCTCTTGGCGGTCACGGTGACTTCGCCGACATGGCCGTCCAGATCGGGCATGAGTACGACGGTCTGGCCGCATCCGGCCAACAGCATGAGACACAGGGCGGTGAGTATGAGTTTCTTCATGATATGCTCCTAATCGACCTTGACGAGAAAACGGGTGCCCCGGATTCCGATGGTGGAGAGCGGCGTTTCAACGCTCATTTTTTCAGGCGAGAGCTTGGCGATCTGCCCGGAAATGTATTGGGCCGTGCCCTTGGTGACGTTGGTCAGAAAGTTCATGTTGTCCTGGGCCGGATCAAAGACGAAGGCGTCGATGCGGACCTGTGAACGCGAACCCAGTGAAAGGAGCGTGTCGTCCCGGAAAATGACCCCCATGGAGGAATCCGCACCCGTTATCAGCGTGTCGCCCTCAAGCAGGTAGTCGCCGACCTTGGCGGGCAACTGCTCTCCGTTGCGGCCGAGGCAGGCCGTGCCGGATACGGTTTTGACCGAGCCGATGGTCTGGGCTCGTTCTGCCGACCGGGCTTCGGTGACCATGGTCAAGGTCATGAGCAGAACAACGGCAAGGACTGCCGCGGTAAACTTTTTCCCAGGGGATGAACTGAAGTCAGGGCGAAGATGCGAAGACCAGCAATATGACATGGGAACCTCCGTGTGATGTTTAGGTATGAGTATGCATTGAAATAGCATTTATTGATAGTATGTCTGTTATTATTTGGGGCAAGGGGCTTGACACCTATACCCGGTATGGGTATATATGAAACGAACAACCCATACCGGGTTCAGGTTATAATATGCCTGATTGCGCATGGTCGATATGGTTCAAGAGTGGATAAATTGTGTTTAACACGTAACATATCAAAGTTGGAGGGAGCATGAAAAGCAAGCTCGTCCTGGCCGTGGCAACGGCCCTGATTACCATTTTCGCTGTTTCCATGGCCTTTGCCATGGGTGGTGGCAATGCCCGCAAGGGCAAGTTCCTTTATCGCAAGAACTGCCGTTCCTGTCATGGCAGTTCCGCCAGCGACATAAGCCCGGCGGACAAGACCCAGGCCGAATGGACGGCTCTGTTCTCCGATACCGGCAAGATCAAGTGCAGCCCCGAGTGGACCATTTCCGAAGAGGATCTGAACGACATTTTTACCTACCTGCATGATTACGCCAAGGACTCGCCGTCCCCGGCAAAGTGCAGTTAGCATGATGCAATGGGGCCGCGCCGGCCACGTCGGCGCGGTCCTTCGCCTCCTGCGTGGGAAGTGGGAGGCAAAGACCATCAAGTGGCTTCTCCCAACGCTTCGAGCCGAGGGAAATAGGGCGGTGGAGAAGCGCTGACGTACGACTGACCAATGGATATCCGGAGGTATTCAGTGTCGAATTCAAAGCAAACCATGTCCCGTCGAGATTTTTTCCGGGCTTCCGGCCTTGTAGCCGCGGGGGCTTTGGGCGGTCCTGTCCTGCTCGGCGGTTTGAAGAAGGCCCATGCCGCCGCTGTGGTCGAGCCTGCCTGGGATTCCAGGTTTTCTGTCTGCGACATTTGCTTCAACAAGTGCGGTCTCATTGCCCATGTTGAAGACGGAGTCGTCAGGAAGCTCGATCCCAACCCCAAATTTCTGAAGTCGCGCGGTATGCTCTGCGCCCGCGGCAATGCGGGCATTGCCCAGGTCTATGACCCGGATCGCCTCAAGCATCCCCTGCTGAGAAAGGGTGCGCGCGGCGAAGGCAAGTGGCAGCGCATTCCCTGGGACGAGGCCATTGACATGGCCGCGCAGAAGATGGAGGAGACCCGCAGGAAATACACCTCCTGCGGCCAGCTTTTCTCTGCCGGAACCGACCTGCATTCACAGTTCGTGGGCCGGTTTGCCGAGGTCTACGGTTCGTTCAACGTCACTTCGCACGAGTCCCTGTGTCTGGTGTCCGGCAGTCGTGCCTTCCTGGACACGTTCGGGGAGGTTCCCTTTGCGGACGTGCTCAATTCCAAATATGTAATGATGGTCGGGGCCAACCGCTTCGAGGCCCTGGTCACCCCGGATTCCATAGACCTGATGACCGCCATTCGCGAGAACGGCTGCAAGCTGGTGACGCTCGATCCCCGTTACACCAAGACCGCGGCCCTGTCCCACGAGTGGTATCCGGTGCGTCCGGGCACGGACATGGCCTTCATGCTCGCCCTGGCTCACGTCATCATCAACGAACAACTTTTCGACCCCCGGTGGATCGAGGAAAAGACCTACGGCATGGAACAGCTCACCGAGCATGTTCAGCAGTACACCCCCGGCTTTGCCAGCGAGCAGTGCGGCATTCCGGCCGAGGATATCACCCGCATGGCCCGTGAACTGGCAGCCGCTGCTCCGGCGGCCATGGTCTATCCCGGCCGCCGCACCTCCGACTACGAGGACTCCACCCAGATTCGCCGCAGTTTTGCCATAGTCAACGGCCTGCTCGGCAACTGGGACAAGCCCGGCGGTTTGCTGGCGGCCCGTCAGGTGGGTCTCAAGGGTGTTTCCTATGATGCTCCCTGGTACGACGAGAACCAGGAGGATCGTATCGACGCCGAAAAGGTGCCCATGATGTTCGAGCACGAAGGCTCCTTCCTGGTCACCCGCGACTCGGTCTTGGCCGACGACCCCTACCCCATCCGGGGCTGGTTTATTTACAAGACCAACCCCATGGGCACGGCGCCCAACCGCAAGAAGACCATGGAGATGATGAACAAGATGGACTTCGTCACCGTGGTGGACATCGCCATGTCCGACACCGCCTGGATGGCCGACCTGGTCCTGCCCTCCCAGAGCTATCTGGAACGCACGGACCCGTGCTCCGGCTTGCAGGGTTCCGTGGCCTGCGCCTGCGTGGTCAAGCGCGATCCGGTCATTGAGCCGCTGTATGAATCCAAGCCGCTCTTCGAGATCATGAAGGGCATAGCCGGGAAGATGGATCTGGGCGAATACTTCGACTTCACCATCGAGGAATATCGCGAGAAGCAGACCCGCGATATCCCCGAGGCCCTGGGGGTCATGGACCGCGACGGCGTCTATTACAATCCGTCCAAGGTCTACGGCATCTACGATGGCCGAATCTACAAGACTTTGTCCAAGAAGGTGGAACTGTATAACCAGCGGTACGAGCAGATGGGTCTTGACCCGATGCCGGTCTATACGCCGCCCGTCAATCCGCCGAAGAATCAGTTCCGTATGGTCATCGGCCGCAACGCCATGGTCACCCAGACCTCCACGAACAACAATGCGCTCCTGCACGAGATGGTGCCCACCAACACCCTGTGGCTCAACACCGAGTCCGCACGGGAGCTGGGCATCGCCGACGGCGAGCTGGTCGAGGTGACCAGCCCTGTGGGCAGGCAGGAACTCAAGGCCGAGGTCACGGACAAGATTCGCAGCGACACGGTGTTCATGCTCTCGGGTTTCAACACCCTGTCCACCATGCAGCATCTGTCCCATGGCAACGGCGCGTCCATCAACGAACTACTGGACGATGATTACGACGTTGTCACCGGCAATGCGTCCATGCATACGACATTTGTTACGGTAACAAGGAAGGTGGCGTAATGGCTCAACAATTCGCCATGGTCATCGATGCGGCCAAGTGCATCGACTGCAAGGGGTGCGTGGCTTCCTGCAAGGTGGCCAATGATGTGCCCGAAGGCCAGTTCCGCAACTGGATCAAACAGACCGGCGAACCGGCGGTTCCCGGAAAATCCGACGGCAGGGCCAGGTTCCAGCCCGGAGCCTGTATGCATTGCGAACGGCCCACCTGCGTGGAGGCCTGTCCCACAGGTGCCACCTACAAGGACCCGGAGACCGGTATCGTGGTCATTGACGAAACCCTGTGCATCGGCTGCGGCAACTGTATTCCGGCCTGTCCCTACGATGCCCGTTTTCGCAACACGGTTTCGCGCAAGGCGGACAAGTGCAATTACTGTCCCGAACGCCGGGCAGCAGGCCTTCAGCCCGCGTGCGTGGACACCTGTCCGACCAAGGCGCGCGTGTTCGGAGACATCAACGACCCTGCGAGTGCGGCGGGTATCCTGTATAATGCGAACAAGGCGCGGCTGACCCGCGTGGCCGCCAGGACAGACACCAAGCCCAACATGTATTATATCGGCGACCCCGGACCGGGCGAGTGGGGCCGCGAGGCCGTGGTGCCCGCGTCCATGGTGGCCATGAAGGAGTCCGCTCCGTTCATCAAGGGCATTGTGGCCCTGTCCGGCCTGGGCGTACTCGCCATGCTCGGTCGTCAGTTGCTGGTCGGTTCGAGCGATGATCACAAGGAGGACACAGATGCCTAACACGCTCTTCAAACGGCATGACAAGTCCGATATCTTCATTCACTGGTTCAATGCGGCCTGCTGGCTGCTGCTCCTGCTCACCGGCGTGGGCTTGATCCGGAATCCTGCCATCGATCCGTTCGGTTCGGGGTATCCCGAGGCCATGCGTTCCCTGGTGGGCGGCGGCGGAAACCTGCTGACCATCCATGAGGGCATCGGGATCGTCTGGATATTGGGGTTCCTGTTCTATTTGCTGGTCAACTTCAGGGGAGCGAGGTTCTTCCTGGCCGAGGTCTTTGCAGTCAGTCCGGCCCGCGACATGGCCTGGCTGCTCAAGAAGATGGTCCTGATGACCCTGGGTCCCAAGGCCTTGAAAATGGTCGGCATGGACCCGGAGTTGCCTGACCAGGGATACTACAACATGGGTCAGAAGGCATTTGCCCAGGCATCCGTGGTGGGCGGTGTCGTCATTGCCGTCACCGGCGTGATCATGTACCTGTCCGACCGCACTTTCGGGGCCGAGGCCACCGGCATGGTCGGCTGGTCCGTGGCCCTGCACTTCATCAGCGTGGGCCTGGTTTTTGCGGGCCTGCTGGTGCATATCTACATGGCGGCCATTTCGCCGGAGGAACGGCCCGGCTTCAAGTCCATGTTCACCGGCGTGGTCCCCGGGAATTACGCCAAGCATCATCATCGTCTGTGGTGGAACAAGGTCAAGTCCGAGGGTGAGCAAGTCTCGGAATAGGATAGAAAAGAGGGTCCTGTCTCAACCGGCAGGAAGGGAAAAAATCCTTTAGGTAGGGAGTGTGTTATGTACAAGAGAATGTTTGCCGTTGCCATGATGCTGGTCTTCGCCGTGGTGGCGATGGGCGGCGTGGCCGTGGCCGAAGAGGCCAAGAAGCCCGTGTTCAAGGAGTTCCACTCCATTGTTGATTACAAGTTCGTGGCCAAGTATGCCAAGATGCCCCAGCCCAAGGGCGTGATGATCGTCGACTCCAGGCCCTACAAGCCCAAGTATGTCGATGGGTACATTCCTACAGCAGTGTCCATTCCGACCAGCCAGTTCGACAAGATGGTCGACCAGCTGCCTGCCAAGAAGGACGATCTGCTGATCTTCTATTGCGGCGGATTCGATTGCCCCCTGTCTCACAAGTCCGCGTATGCGGCCGAGGCCCTGGGGTATACCAACGTCAAGGTCTATGCCGCCGGTTTCCCGGATTTCAAGAAGAACGCACCTTACTATTCCATCGGTCTCGAGAACCTGAACGCCAGGATTTCCGCCGGTGAAAAGTACATGCTCATCGACGCCCGTCCGTACAAGAAGTTCCTGGACGGGGCCATCCCGTCCGCCATCGGTATTCCCGAGAAGGATTTTGCGGACAAGCGCGGCCTGCTGCCCATCGACAAGGTGGAGACCACCCTGGTCTACTACTGCGGCGGATATGCCTGTGCCCTGTCCCACAAGTCTGCAATCAAGGCCCGTTACCTCGGCTACAAGAATGTCGTGGTCGCCGAATCCGGATACCCCGGCTGGAAGGAGATGTTCGGCGGCGCCGACACCGCGGTCAAGGCCGGGGAAGCTGAAGGCGCGGTGGACACCGAGTGGTTCCTGAAGACCATCAAGGAAAACCCGGAGGCCATCCTGCTCATCGACGTGCGCGACCCCGAGGAGTACGCCGCAGGGCACTTTCCGTCCGCCATCAACATGCCGGTCAACATGGTTGAGAAGAAGGCCGGCGAAATTCCGACCGACAGGCCCATCGTCTTTTCCTGTGCCACCGGAGCCAGGGCCGGCGAGGCGTTCTACCTGTTCAAGGATCTTCGTCCCGACGTCAAGGATGTCTTCTATCTCGAAGCCACCAACGCCTTCGGCGAAGACAACAGCTACGAGGTTCATCCCAACAAGTAGGGGATGATCGAAATAGCCGGAACCCGTTCCGGCAGGCCGTCACGATACTACAAAGGCGGGGAGTGCATATGCCAAGAACATATTCCTATGTTGCATGTCTGCTCCTCGCCTTGTGCTTTGTGGGCTTCCGGCCCGCATGGGCGGATGAAAACGAGGCATGGTGGTCCTCTGCCAAGGCCGAGGCGGAGCGTGAGGGGTATGCCCTGCTGGACGACGCGGGGCTCAAGGCGCTCATCGAGAGCGGCGGGGACATGGTCCTGCTCGATGCGCGGGCCGATTATGAGTTCGCGGCCGGGCATATTCCGAAAGCCGTCAACCTGGAATTCGACCTGGGCGACAACATGGACCTGCCACAGGCCAAGGGCCAGGCCCTGGAAGCCCTGACCGGCGACAAGAAGCGGGCCTTGGTCATCTATTGCCGGAGCTTCAGGTGACTGCGCAGCTCCATTGCGGCGCGCTGGGCAGTGCGTCTCGGTTATTCACGGGTATACCGATATCCGGCAGGGTTCCACGGCTGGAAGGCGCGGTATCCCGATCTCGTGGTCGGAGTGAAGGAAGAAAAGCATATCCTGACCGTGGGGGATTCGTTCCCAACCTGTCGGGTGGCGGTGTTGAACGGGGACGAGGACCGGGCATACCTGGACCTGCCCGAAGGGACCAGGTTCCTGCAACTCTCGGAATTGAAGGCCCGGTTCCTGCTTATCCAGCTCTACAACACCCTGTGCAGCGATTGCGTGGCCGAAACCAAGAAGCTGACGCGGTTTTTCAAGCAGGTGGAGGCGGACCCGGTGCTGGCCGGGCGGCTCAAGATCATCGGCCTTGGGGTCTACGATTCCAACAGGGCCGTGGTCAGCTTCAGGAAACATTACGATGTGGCCTACCCTCTGTTCTCGGACAAGGGCGGACAGATTTTCGAGTGCCTGGGCCAGGCAGAACTGCCGTTGGCCTATCTGGTGCGCGCCGAAGGCGACGGCACCTGGACCATAGAACTGATCAAGCGCGGGTATTTCGAGCCGGACGAGCGGTTCCTGAGCGTGCTCCGTGCAGCCGTTGTCAAGGCCGAGGGGACTGACTAGGTCTTGACCAGGGCTTCGAGCATGACCACGGCGATGTCCGCCGTGTGCAGGAAAACAGGGTGCGGATCGGCTGCGGCCACGGCGTTGCGGAAACGGCGCACCCAGGGCAGCATGACCGTTGAGGCGAAATCAATACCCCGGCCGGCACGGGAAGCGTCCCGGAACCATTCTTCGGAGAGCAGGAAGAAAAGGTATTCGAGTTCGATGGTCAGGTGGTCGGGCGGTTCGTTGGAAGGCAGGGAAATTTCAAGGCCAGCTTCATCGAGGCGGGACTGCATGTCCAGGGCGCTTTGGCCCATGGTTCGGGGTTGCGTGTCCTGGTGGCAGGACTGGTAGAGCGGGGCGGGGACGCCGCCCGGACACGCAATGAACAGGCGGACATATTCGGTCTCCAGGGGCGAGAATCCCCCGGTCCGGCGACAGTCCGACAGGGCTTTTGCGAGTCCCCGGACAGGAGCGGCCGGGAAGCCGGGAATTCCCTGGACACGGTCGAGGAGTTCAGGCAATCCAGAGTCTGCCATTTTTGACCATGTGTCTGCATCGGGTCCGCGAAAGACGGTGACGCACAGCTCCACGAGGTTGAGCAGGAAGGTCTTGGTGTCGGAAACAGTCATGGATGAACCTCCGTAGGTGCAATGGGAAATACCCTACGACAGTAAGGTAAAGAATGTTGCAGGGCAACGGGAACATGGTGAGATAGCAAGGAGAGCATGATGGACGAGACGACAACCATGGAAGAAGAGGCGATCAAGAAAAACGTCCTGTCCCGTATGAAACGGATTGAAGGTCAGGTCCGTGGTATACAGGGCATGATCGAGGCGGGCAAGGAATGTGAAGACATACTGGTTCAGGTCAAGGCCGTCCGGTCGGCACTTCAGTCGGCCAACAAGCTGATCCTGAAACGGTATTTGCTCAGGTGTTATGCCGAATCCATTGAGGCGGGCCATGATGCGAAGGAATCCCTGAATAAGTTTATCAATGTCGTGACCGGTTTTATTGAAGGTTAGTTGATTGAAATATATGGAGTCTAAATGAAAAAACTGTTTTTTGTCCTGATCCTGGTCTGCTTCATGTGTCAGCCTGTGGCGGCACAGACCAATTACAATGTCTGTTTCTTCTCCCTGGATGCCGACGTGGATGGCTGCATGTCCAAGAGTGAATTCCTGGTGGCCTTTTCCGATGGAGACACTTCTGTCTTTGAACAGGCCGATGCCGACAAGAATGGCGATGTGACCCATGAGGAATGGGAAGCCTATAAGGCAGGGCAGGGATTCGACGAAGGCCATTAGTCCCGATGGCAGACAGGAAAAGGCCGCTGTTCCAATGCCGGAACAGCGGCCTTTTCCTGTCTATCGGCACGGGTGATCACGTTCCGAGCAGTTTGTCCAGACAGGCCTTCAATTTTTCCAGGCTGATGGGTTTGGACAGGTAATCGTCCATTCCCGCCTTGATGAACGCTTCCCGGTCCCCGGACATGGCATGGGCCGTAAGTGCGATTATGGGAATGTACCTGACTTTACGGAACTTGTGCAGGGTGCGGATGGCGTGGGTGGCCTCGATGCCGTTCATGACGGGCATTTGGATGTCCATGAGAATCAGGTCGAACTCCTCCGACAGGAGCGTGTTCAGGGCGATTTCTCCGTTGTAGGCTGTAACCGGGGTATGGCCGATCCGTTCCACGAATTTTGAGAGGGCTATCTGGTTGATCCGTTCATCCTCCACGACCAGGATGCGCTTTGAGCGGTCGTCAGTGCTGACGATGCGTTGTCCCTGATGGGTGTCGGGCAGGCCGTTGTCGGCGATGCGGAAGGCGGCGCTGAAATGGACCGTGGTGCCCTGCCCCACCTCACTCTCGATGCTGATGTGCCCCTTCATCAGGTCGGCCAGTCGTTTTACGATGTGCAGTCCGAGGCCGGTTCCCTGGAATTTCCGGTTGTAAGCGCCGTCCACTTGGATGAACGCGCCGAAGACCTTGTCGACGAAATCGTCAGGTACGCCGATGCCGGTATCGATCACGGAAAAAAGCAGTCGGCAGAGGCCGGATTTGTCTTGGGCCACCTTGGAGACCTCCAAGGTGACCGATCCGGTTTCCGTGAATTTGATGGCGTTGCCAATCAGGTTGAAAAGCACCTGCCGAAGCCGGGCCGGATCGCCGATCATGTATTCGGGAATGTCTTCCGCGACCAGCATGTTGAGCGTGATGCCTTTGTCCTCAGCCGTTCTGTTGAAGGTGTCGTGCACGGACTTTATGAGATCCCTGGGACGGATCACCACGGGCGAAAGTTTCAATTTCCCGGCCTCTACCTTGGATAGATCCAGAATATCGGAGATAAGCTGCGTCAGGTTCCTGCAGGAAAACAGGGCGGTCTCCACATAATCCCTTTGGGTGGGGTTGAGCTCATCCAAGGCCATGAGTTGCAGCATTCCCATGGCTCCGTTGAGGGGCGTCCTGAGTTCGTGGCTCATGTTGGCCAGGAATTCGCTCTTGGCCAGACTGGCGGTTTCAGCTTTCTCCTTGGCTTGGCGCAGCTCCCTTTCTCTGAGCTTGCGTTCGGTGATGTCCTGTATGGCACCGAATCTCTTGATGGGGATGCCGTCGGGAGAGAATTCGTGGGTGTAGCAGTAGGTGGCATGGCGGTATTCATCCTGGCCATGCGGCTTGAATCGGAATTCACCGGTGTGGTGGGGGCTCTCGGGCGTGAGCAGGTTGATGGCCAGCAAGTACGCCTCGCGGTCATCCGGGTGGATGATGTTGACGAAGGAGCCTATGGGCGGGGCCTGTTTGTCTACGGGAAATCCCAGAAGCTTGTGAAGTCCTTCGGACCAGTGGCCCACTCCTGTTAATAGATCGCGTTCGAAACTGCCGATGGTTGTCAGTGCCTGTGCCCGGTTGAGGCGCGTCTCGCTGGCTTTTTGACGCTCCAGCGCTTGCTGGCGTGCGGTCATCGTTTCCTTGAGTTCGCGATTGAGTGAGTCCAATGATCGGTAACGCCAGAAGGCAAAAGCCATGGCAGTCGAGATCAGGGCGGCAAGTCCTCCGATGGCGATCTTGCCGCTGCTCCAGAAGGGCTGCGGCCGAACCCACCATTTTTGATATATGCGTTGAAAGGTGGGAGAACCGACAAAGGAGTCCAGCGCGGAGTCCAGCTTTTGGCCCAGCAATACATCCTCTTTTCGCAGCAGGTATCCGCGCTTGAGTTCCATGAGCGGCTGCCCTACCTGTGCGATCCTGTCGTCCAGGGAGACGGCCTGGGCCATTTTCCAGACCACCGGAGCCGGGGCCACGAGGATGTCCGTCTTGCCTGACAGCAGGCTGAGCAGGGCTTCATCCAGGGTTGCATATGGTGTGAGAGGCACCGAACCCGCTTTGCTGAGCATGGACTGGGCCGCGCTTGACATCAAGACGGCAGTCCGGTTGTCGGGCAGGTCGTCGATGCCGTGGATGTTGCTGTCCTTGCGGACAAAACAGGAAACCGGAGTGGTTTCGAAGACGCTGGTGAACTGGAATTCCTTTTGGCGGGCCGGTGAAATGCCGATGCCTGGGATGACGTCGGCCTTGCCTGTGCGGATGGCGTCGAGGGCTTCTTCCCAACTTTTGACCACCAACAGATCGTAGTCAAGGCCGGCTAGCTCGGTTACCTTGGAGAAGACATCCAGAGCGAACCCGTCGGGCAGGCCGTACTTGTCCATGGCATAGAGCGGAGAGAAGTCGGCCAGAACCACGGCGGTCAGGGAGTTGCCGGTATGTTCGGCAAAAGCGGGTCGCAAGATAAGAATCGCTGTAAACAGGACGATGGCGGCCAACGGACCGGCAAGCATACGGGGCGCATGCCCCGTAGACTTGAGGATGCATGCTGTTATGCTCACCACGACACCATGCCAGAATGTGAAAATCTTACAAGTGCGTTATTATATACAGTCGGCTATTCGCCCAAGCCAAGCGCTCGCAGGAAGCCTGGGTCCTCGGTCCACCCTTCGCGTACCTTGACCCACATCTCCAAATGCACCTTTCTGCCTGTCAATTCGGCGATGTCTATTCTGGCCTGGGTGCCGATCTGTTTCAGGTTCGCGCCCTGTTTGCCGATGATCATGCCCTTGTGGCTCTTGCGCGAGGTGTAGATGACCGCGTTGATGATGATCATGTCCTTGCGCGACTCTTCATCCCATTGCTCGATTTCCACGGCCGTTGAGTATGGAAGCTCCTGCTGGAGGGAGAAGAACAGTTTTTCCCGGATGATTTCCGAGGCCATGAAGCGCATGGGGACCGTGGAGATTTGGTCTTCCGGGAACATCTGGGGTCCTTCGGGGGTGAAGGCGAGGATGCGCTCCAGGAGTTTGTCCGTTCCTTTGCCACGCAAGGCGGATACCGGGATGTATTCGGCATCGGGCCACAGTTCGGCGATACGGGCCATGAAGGGCAGGAGCTGGTCCTTTTCCTTGACCCGATCGATCTTGTTCACGGCCACCAGCACGGGCCGGTTTGCCTCACTGACGGGCTTGACCAGCGGTGCTATTTCCTTGTCCAGCAGATGAGGTTTGGAGCAGTAGAGCGCCGCGTCGAGGAGGACCACCACTGCGTCGGCAGAGGCAAGGGCGTTCCATGCCGACTCCAGCAGGAAGCGGTTCATCTTGCCGCGCAGCCTGTGGATGCCGGGTGTGTCCAGAAAGACCAGTTGGGCATCGTCAGTGGTCAGGATGCCGCTGATCCGGTTGCGGGTGGTCTGCGGTTTGGGTGATACGATGGCCACCTTTTGCCCCAGATAGGTGTTCATCAGGGTGGATTTTCCCGCATTGGGCGGTCCGATCAGGGCGATCATTCCAAATTTGTGCATATATTACTCTTTGTTGTCGTGTTGCATTGGTTTATTGAATCGTTCTTCGGCGATCCGGACTTTTTCCACGATGCGCCGGTAGTATTCGTCCGAGCTGTCCAGATTCACCGGGCGGTTCCTCTGTTCATTCATCTTCATGATCATGACGTTCAGTTTTTGTATCTGGAGATACCGCTCCCGTTCGTCCTTCATATAGGCCAAAAGGTCAATGGTGCGTATGATTTCCTTTTCTTCAGCGATATCCGCCGGGATATAGCCCGAGCTTCTCAGCACACGATAGGCCATGCGCAGGTCAGCGGGCAGATTCTCGGCTTCGTCGGGCGGCAGCGGTTTGCCCTTACCCTCAAGGTTGTCGAATTTACCCTCGCGCTGGGCGCGTTTGATATGCTCCTCGGCAATCAATTGCGTGACGTTGAACATGGGGGCAATTTCCCACACCGCCGTCGGTGTGTCAAAGGGTGGTTCGCTTCGGGCAGCGGGCTGACGTTGCACTGGCTTTCGCTTTGGGCAGCGGGCCTGAAGAAATAAGGAAGGCCGCCCAGGGGGGCGGCTTCTTCTTTTGGGATGTGCGCCTTTGGCGCGGGAGGCATTGTTTGGGGCTTGCCGCCCCAAAGGCATTCCATGTCCTTCTTCGCGGATGTGTGCGTGTTCCCCTTTCAGCAAGTCTGAAGAAGAGCCGTCGCTCATCGCTCCTCCATGTTTTTTTTCTGCCCTCCCGGCGGGGTTCTTTTTTGGCTGAGCCGCCCCAAAAAAGAACCAAAAAAATGCGGCATTGGATTTTGGCCGCCCGGTGATCGGCGGCAAGAAGCTGATCGATTCGGGGTGGC